>JABGPG010000142.1 GCA_018645085.1 Deltaproteobacteria bacterium | reverse complement strand
CGTAAGTGTCTGAAATAATGGATCTCTGCTTTCGCGGGAATGACAAAAAAGTATACCCAAATAAGGAAACAAAATTATTAAATACTTTTCAAGCTACCTTTTTCAAAACATCCCTCAAAGCTTTAATACCGCGAATCATATGTTCTTTGTGAATATCTTGTGGGATTTCGGAGTCAGTGGTTAGGAGAAACAGATTTGACGCTGCTATCATGTTGGATACACCGTGAGAGTCGAGAAACTCATGAATTTTTTCAGGTGCTTTTTCCAGTAAAGAGGTGGGAATCGAAACGGCAAGCGATTTGGAGGAAGTTTGGTTTGCGGGAAGCTGATTTGCAGGATAGACGACTCCACTGACAAGTTTGTGCAGAATTTCCGCGTTTTCCGGCAACCACTCTTGCAACATTAACAAAGGAGAAATCTCGTAAAATTTGGCAGTGTTCCAAATCGGGATGTAACTTCGACGGAGTTGTTTATAGATTTCCGTTTGACTCAGCGACGGCAGTGCGTTTTCATGGACAATCAGCAGATCAATCCCTGCATCACCGAGAGCTTTGGTTAAAACAAGCACCGCTTTGGAGGCAACTCCAAGCAATTTGGAATCGGCGCAGACTTCATCCACTGTTTGCCCAGTTAATTGACAGGCTAATGTAACTGGGCCGGGAATGACGCTTAATAATAAAGTTTCCGGAAGAAGAATGTTAAGCCGCTTGGTTACTTCCAGCGCAACCGCTATACGAGGTGCTTGCGGAAGGATTTCCAAATATTCCTCAAAATTTTCAGGAAGTTTTTTGAGAGGTTCTGATACTGTGGTAGAATTTAAGCTGGGCGGTCGGCTTCCCAATGCTTCGGCTAACAGACTGACATCGCCGTAACAAACGACTCCGTCGGCTTGAAAATAATTGTGGATTGAGCGCAGGGCATTCGATAGTTTAGTTGGATCTTCCAAGAATTCACTGTTTGACAAACCCTCAAGTTCTGCTCCAAAAGAGAAAACCCAGGGGATGAATAAACCGCCTTGCTTGATGCGCTGTCTTTTTTCTTTTGTCAAAACAATATCCTCTTAACTGATATTATTATTGACAGGAGGAACAGGATTGAAAATACTTGTTATTAATTAATTTCAATATATTTGATTTTTTAAAAAACTGTCAATCCTGTGTTCCTGTCTTTTTCATCAGGAAGTATACTACGGTCTAAACGGCGGTGCAACAATTTCTGCATCCGGCCATGTGCCATAGAACTTCAACAATGACTCATCCATCTTCTGTCCAAGCCAGTCTTGTTCAAATTCGTTGTAAGGTTTGGCTTGCTGAATTCTGACTTGCCTCTCTTCTTGCCGAGCGCTTTCCGTGCCTTCAGAATCAAGTTTGAGAGTTTCCGAATTGTACTGAGCTTTGTACACGTTTTGCGCCGACCAATCGGAAATGATTTGATCCTTGATGTCTTGAATAACCAATTCCGGTTCCCGTTCTAAGGGATCTCCGTAACCGGCTCCTCCGGTGGCAAATCCGAAAGTAATCACATCATTTTGATTCACCGGACGAGTGGCGCGTCCAAAAAACTCATTTTGCCAGTCGCCACCGATACTTTTTTCTTTGAGCATCGGAAAAAGTTCCAAACTCAAACCTTTGCCTTCCTTCATTTGTTCCATCAAGTCGGCATTAGTTATGCTGATTCCCGGAACAGTGCAAGGCGCATATCCGCCAAACATGGGTTGTGGTGTCTGCATTTTGCTGTTGTCCGAAATGGCCATGAAAAACAAATACGGCACATGATGCACCACCCAAATTTGCACCGTTCCCACGCCGCCGCGATATTTGCCGTGTCCGCATGAATCTTTCCAGTGATTGGAAAGTGGAATGAATAAGGGAAGATCATTTTCCATTTCTTCAATGTCCGGAGTTCGCCCATAAACACACCAGGGGAAACCGAAAGCATTGATTCCGTCCATTTCCGGTCTGCCGCCTTGTCCCTCACTGTTGAGGGAATAAGCCAGCATATCCGCAAAAGGCAGATTCCATTGTGAAAGTCCGGCGATTACCATTGCGTTTCCAGCGTTCCCCTGCGAAGCACAAGACTGTCTCCACATATTATTTGTGCTAAACATCATTTTGCCGAAAACGTTGTGAACACCGCTCATAATTCCGGTTGCAATCATTACGGAACAACTGGTCGCGGCCCGTGCATCCGGATTGAGACAACTGCCTGCCGGAAAGACAAAATCAATCGGAGCAAAAGTCGCACTGCTGATGGGTAAATCATGAAAGACATATTCATAAACATAATTTGCAACATGACCCACTGCGGCCTGCACATGGGCATTGTAAGAATAGGGGTTTTCCGGAGAAGTTCCACTGAAATCCATTGTTATTGAATCACCCTTTTTTTCCAAAGCCATGTGGCTGTTTCGCACCAAACCGACTTCAAAACCGACTCCGTCACCAAAATTGACGCAAGTGTATTTTCCATCCGGCCAACTGCTGATTCTTTTGCGTGCTCCTTCTTCGGCAACGATCAGCATTTTGCGGAACAGCCCAACCACATAATCACGCCCACGTTCATCAGCCATTTCAACAATTCGCTTTAATGATCGATGGGCAGAAGTCGCCCGCGCCTTTAAGTCGATGACCAGCATTTGCGGTGCACGAAGTCCAAAAGCACTCAATGTTTCTACAAAATCTTCGCGGATTTCATAATTCTCCCCGATTTTTGTCGGTGGACAATTCAGTCCTTCCATGAAACGGGAAGTGGCATTAATCGGCATACCGCCGGGTTCGCTGGCTCCGGTTTCGGTGGTATGAACGGCGGCTCCCGTCCAGGCAATCAGTTCGCCTTGATAGAAAACCGGCATCAAAACCACTTCGTCAGGATTGTGAATACCTCCGTAAAGCGCATCGTTGGTGAACCAAATATCACCCTCTTTTATGCCGGGATTATCCTGATATGAATTAAGGATAAACTTAATCAGAATGGGCTGGATGATAGCGTGCAAATATGTTCCGCAACTGGCATTTGCCAAATCGCCTTTGGCGGTGAAAAGAGCAACCATCGAATCTCCGGCAATTCCCATCATACTCCGCGAGGAACGGACAAAAATTTCCATTGCTTCATCCAAAATATTATTGGTGCGCTCAAAACCGACCTCATAATCACCTGGCCCCAAGCTATCCACACAACGCAATTCATCGTCATCCGGAGCCTCCACTTTAATCATTGCTAATTTTTCTTCGGCTGTAGGAATGGCCATATTATATCTCCTTGTTAAGTGTTAGGCCCGTTCAATGAGGGCAAACAAATGTTCGTCAATTCGGCAAACAAATTCAGGTGGAACTACCAGCGTGGTGTATTCCGTTTCCAAAATAGCAGGTCCCGGAATTTCATTTCCGGCTTTGAGTTTGGAAAAGTCATAAACGTTGCTTTCCTCAAATCCGGAATTGCCCCAGTAGCACTGTCGCTTTGTACGCAGAGCCTGCGAGGCATCCGGGCCGGAAACCGGATATTCCGGAATCTCCGGCACTTCTGCAGGAATCGAGGCGGTGAGAATAAAACTTTCCACATAAACTCCACCGTCCGGATGACAGACCAGCGGACTGAAGGCTTCGCTGAATTCTTGCTCGAAATCATCATAAATCGCCTTCATGTCGGCTTCTGAATTGACATTCAAAACAGGTGAACTTGAGCGTTTCCGGTGAACTTGTCCGCCGTAAAGCATATCCAACTCCAAGCGGAATACTGCATCTTCGACAGGCATACCTTCTCCGGCAAGTTCCTTTTTTGCCCTTCCAATGAGTGAACCAACCACGCTGTTAAAATCATCGTAATTTGTGCTGAAATTGCGGGTTCCGGGTTCCATCAAAACATAACGCCGTGAATTTTCGTAGATGTGCATAACATCCATCACCGAAGAACCGTGCGCCGAAAATACCGGAGAATACGGAAAAACTACCGCAGTCGGAATGTCGCCCAAATATCCGGCAACATGTGTCGGTCCGCCACCACCGATGGCAAAAAGGACAAATTCTTTAGGATCATAGCCGCGTAAATGAATTTCTTTGCGGATGGCATTTCCCATATTTTCATCAACAATTTTGCGAATCAGCATAGCTGCCTCCGCCACTGAAACACCGAGCGGATCAGCAATTTTTTCCTGAATTACTTCTTCGGCTTTGTCTTTATTGAGCTGCATTTCTCCGCCGAAATAATAATCTTCATCAAGATAACCCAGCACTAAATCGGCATCTGTTACCGTTGGATCATCACCGCCTTGATCGTAACAGACTGGTCCCGGAAAAGATCCGGCACTTTGCGGCCCGACTTCAACTCGATTGCCGAGCAGTTTATTTACCGATGCAATCGAACCGCCGCCTGCACCGATGGACATAGTCTGCAGCATCGATATTCCTACCATCCAACGGTCCAAAATCGGCCGAAAATCGTAGTTGCGCACACTCTGTCCAACAACTAAACCGATGTCGAAACTTGTACCGCCGACATCACAGGCAATCACATTTTTGTAGCCGAGTCCTTGAGCCAATTTGTGTGAACCGATTAAAGCCGCTACAGGTCCGGCACTGTAAGTTCGGACGGCATCGGTTTTGAAAACTTCCGCCATACCTCCGGAGTTGTGAACCATCATCAACGGTCCTTTATATTGGTAATCCCGCAGACGATCCCACATTGCCGCAAGTTCCATTTGCATGGCGCGGAAAAGATAAGCGTCAAGAATAGCCGTCATTGATCGTTGATATTCGCCGGAGCGGCCGATGACATCACTTGCCAACACCACCGGCATATACCCGAGTGTGTATTCTTTGTATTCTTCACGTATGATTTTTTTAATCCTTTGCTCATGATCCGGATTTGACGGAGACCAAAGCAGTGAAACCACAAAACCTCGGACTCCCTGATCGACCAAATACCGCACTTTTTGCCTCACATTTTCCTCATCAAGCGGACACATAACTTGTCCGAAAGAATCAACACGCTCCTTCACGCCGACAATCAGTTCCCGCGAAATAAGTGGATCAGGCTTTTTTTGCGGAGCAAGATTCCGTCTTTCGGAAACACGGGTACCGTCAACCCATTGCGCTCCTTTGCCGATTAGAATTGAGTCCTCATGACCTTCGGTTGTAATAAAGCCCAAACGCGGGCCTTTGCGTTCAATCAGACGGTTCATGGCAACGGTAGTTGAATAACGAACCAACCCAACTTCTGGCAACAACTCAGACGGTTCCAGATCAAGTTCTTTGCCACCTTCCTCAATCACGTTGAGAAAACAATCCGAAAGATCATGCGGAGTAGTTGGAGTTTTTTTGAAGATTTTTTGCCCGTTGTAATTCAGCACCATATCTGTGAATGTACCGCCCACATCTATATCTATAGTATTCATACTCATGTTCGTACCTCCAGTCTCTTGTCAGTAATTTCCAATTCACCGTTGTCCAGTCTTGCTTTCAGACTTTCAACATCAATTTCAATATCATGAGTGATGGGATGGCCGAGCGGCAGGTATTCAGTTTCAATCTGAGTCCCGCATTCCGGACAATAAAACTCGATAATCCGCACCCATTCGGGATCAGGAGCAAAATTATACTCCGCCTCAAAAACGGGATTATGAATTTCCCTTGGGTCTCTGCTATAAACCAGACAACCTTTTTTGTAATTGGTTTGGGCATCAATCAATTCTTTGTCGCATCTACTGCAATGCCACTGACTTTCGTCGATGTCCATTTCCAAATACTCTGTAATAATAATTCTACGTCCCATATTTAACTCCTTTCCATTGCGCCGTTACCGTAAGAATCGATGGTCAGCCGCCAGTTATGAGGCACCACATAAGTTGTGTCGATTCCCTCCAAAACAGCAGGTCCGGCCACAACATTACCGGCTTGCAATTTACCCCATTCATAAATTTTGGAGACTGCTTTTTCCGTACCTCTGCAAATATTGCGTTTTCCTTTCAGGGCCGCTTCGGAGTTTTCTCCGTTAAGAGAAGTTTTTTCCGGATTAACTTTTGTTACTGGCGACTTGGCTCGCAGTCTCAAAACTTCAACCACCAAATCATCGGAACCGGAGTCCCTGTCGGCAGATACAAAACTTTCACGAATTAAACCGCTCATGCTCTTTTCCGCTAAGTCTGATTCCTGCCAGGTTTGACTTGAAAACTGAATCACGTTTTCAGCATCCTGTTTGTTATAAAGCGTAAAATCTAATTCAGATCTCATGCTTGTCAAATCAAAACCTTCGCCTTCCATATCGCGTTTTGCTTCCTGCAACATTTCCTCTGCAATTTGTGCCAAAGAGTCATGTTCTTTGACCGGAGTAAACGGTGAATACTCATAAGTGTGCGAAACATCAGCCACCGAAGAACCGAAAGTACTCAGCACAGAACCCAATGTAAAAACATGACTTTTTTCGATTCCGGACTTATCGGCAACTTCACATCCGAGAACAGCCCCGTTGCCTCCAAAGGCAAAAAGAACAAAATCAGAAGCCGCTTTTCCGGTTTGAGTGACAAGCCCGTTGACTTCTTCAGCAATCATAGCTGTTGCCAGATTTATAATTTCGCTTGCGGCATTTTCAAGACTTATACCAAGAGGATTAGCAACATTTTCCTGAATGATTTTTTTTGCTTGTTCCTGTCGAATTTCCTTTTTTCCACCGAAAAAATAATCCGCATTCAGATAGCCGCTCACCAGACAGGCATCGGTCAAAGTGGCTTCAGTTCCACCGAGGTCATAACAAGCAGGTCCCGGAAAAGCTCCCATACTTTCCGGCCCCAATTTCAGTTTTCCGTCCACAACTTTAGCCACAGTTCCGCCGCCCAGAGCAATACTTTTCAAATTGAGCATACTTTGTTTCAAAGGAACTCCCAGCAAATCCGGATTGCGGGTCATCGCCGGTCGAAAATTTTCCATCAAAGCAATTTTAGAAGTTGTTCCGCCGACATCCAAAGTAATCACTTGGGAAAAGTCATATACATTTGCCCAATAATCTCCGGCATGAATTCCAAAAATTGGTCCTGACTCAATCGTGTCCACAGGTTTTGTTTTTGAGACTCTGGCAACACCACCGTCAGTATGTCCCAGCAATAGCGGCTTGAGATAACCACGGTTACGCAACTCGTCTTCCGCTTTGTACATGGATTGCGCGAGCGGACCGTGAACATAAGAATTCAACAAAGCCTTGTGTGTGCGGGTCATGTCGTCCGGGTGTTTACAGATATCTCCACCCAGCAACAAAGGAACATGCCCGAGATAATGATCCGGATATTGCTCCTCAATTATATTTTTGATGGTGGACTCATCGTCATTTTTAAGTGCGTCCTTGAGACTGATGCAAACACGACGCACTCCCCCTTCAAGCAGTTCCTTGAGTTTAATCAGCAGTTCTTGCGTATTCACGGGTTGACTGACTGTATCAATATTGCCGTCCTCGATCAAATGCCCCAAAACCGGATTTACTCCGCTTGTGGCATAAAGTGTTTGTTTGTAGCCTTCTGTAACAAAAAGCCCCATTTTCGGGCCTTTTCGCTCGGCGATGACATTGCTGGCGACTGTGTTCGACCAGCGGACGATATCCACCTCTTCCAGAAAATCCGGAAGATTAGAGAAACCGCATTTTTCGGCTCCTCCCTCCATACACTTTAACCAGGAGACGGTGAGATCATGTGGTGTTGAATCCACTTTCACTCTTTTAATATCCGCCCCGTTGGTAAAAAGTCCGTCGGTGAATGTTCCCCCCGTATCGATGTCAACCGTGAAACCCATAAGCGTTTCTCCTGTGTTGATGTTGATTTTAGTTTGCGTGATTAACAGCCACAGACTAACCCTGAAGTTTACGGATATTTTTATCCGTTGTTATCTGTATAATCTGCGGTGAAAACAACTTTCAGCTTCACCTGTCTATTAACTCAAGTGAATAGATGCTGCTAATTTACGACGATGCAAAATTGCAACGCTGTGTCGAGACTTCAACACTGCATTGGGTAGACCACGCTAAGAATTTAAGAATCAAATCGTTACTTTGGGTGACTCTAATAAACTGATTTTACTATATTATATTTTTATTATTTTTTACTCTGATAGAGTTTCGAGGATGGAATTGAGGGTTGGAATTAACAAAATATAGGAGTCAAGGTTAGCATATATGCAACTAATCTTCATTTTTCTCTATATTAACAGTGATATAACATTATTGCAAAATTGATATTATAGTTGCATTATTGTTAGCTTGGTGTCTTATCCTTTAATTTCCGCAATTTCCGATGCAAAGTAACCGGATGAATACCAGCGAATTTGGCAGCTTGTGCAACATTTCCTTGATACTTTTCAAGGATGGCAGCTAGGTATTGTTTTTCAAAACTCTCCATGGCTTCTCTATGTGTTTGTTCTGCTAAGGGCTGCTCATCTTCTTGTTCTTTGCGGTTGCGGCTTTTTTGAAAATTAGCGGAATAATCAAGCAGATCTCTTGCGCTGACCGTTAATTTTTTCGGAGGCAAAATTGCCATCAGGCTTTCCATTAAATGTTCCAGTTCACGCACATTTCCCGGCCAGTGATACTTTTCAAGCAGTTTGATTGCCGGGGGTGAAAATTTACGCAAAGGGAGACTGTTGTGTAAACAAAATCGTTTTGAAAAATATTCAACAAGTTGCAAAATATCTTCGGTGCGCTCACGCAATGGGGGTGTTTTCAGATGCACCACATTCAAACGATAATACAAATCTGTCCGGAATCTTTTTTGATGGACCTCATTTTCCAAATTTCGATTGGTTGCCGCAATCAAACGCACATCGGTTTCCAACTCGTTGCTGCCTCCGACACGGGCAAACTTTCGATCTTGAATAAAACGCAACAAGGTAACTTGAGTTTTGGGGCTCAATTCTCCAACTTCATCCAGAAAAAGAGTTCCCTCGTTTGCCTGTTCCACATATCCGAAATGAAGATTAGCCGCTCCGGTGAAGGCTCCTTTTTCGTGTCCAAACAATAAACTCTCCACCAATTCTTCCGGAAGCGCACCGCAATTCACAGCCACAAAAGGTTTGTCTTTGCGCTTGCTTTGAACATGGATGGAGCGGGCAAACAATTCCTTCCCCGTACCGCTTTCTCCGGTAATTAAAACATTCACTTCCAAAGGTGAAATTTGTTGTATGATGTTGTTCAAATCTTGGAACTGTTTGCTTTTGCCAAGCAGACCGTTGTTCAAAAACAAACTTTGATCAAGGCTTGCTGTTTCTCCCAGACTTTCGAATTTAGCAATTGCGTTGCGAATTGCTGTTTCCACGCGTACCAAATTATTAAATGGTTTGGTTAAATAATCAAAAGCTCCGGCACGTAGTATATTCAGCGCATGATCCACATCAGCATGCTCGGAAACCACTATGATCGGAACACGATCATTGATCTCATTCAACAAGCGGATTTGGCTCAAGTCTCTTTGAGATAAAGTTTCCAATTCAAGTAAAACCACCGCAAAATCTCGCTCATGCGCCATTTCAAAAGCCTTTGCACCGCGCTTGACGGCAAGCGGTTTAACATTTTCCAATTTCAAAATATCTGAGAGAAAAAACGAACAATAGCCGTCATCTTCAATGATTAGTAGTGAGTGTTCATCCATGTCATCATTCTTCATTTGGTTTAGGCCAATGACCATAATACTTTAAAAGCGGTTCGCTCGGTTTTTGCGCCGTCCACTCTTTGTTGAAACTTTCGTAATCCAAACCTTTTTTGATTCGCACTTTGCGGACTGCCTCTCTTTTTATTCGGGTTTCCGCTTCATCGAGAACGAAAGTAATCGGGTCATAAACCACATGATATACCTTTTTTGCGGCCCATGCGGAAATGATTTGGTGTTGTAAATCTTGAATAACTAAAGCCGGATCGCGCTCCAAAACATCGCCGTAACCCACACCGCCGTGCGAACAACCGACAAATATTTCGCCCTCCTTAAATATTTGGGCGGCACGCAGATTGGGACTGATTTCATAATTTCCGGCAATCTTTTTTTGCAAAATCAGTTCATAAACATCGCTCGGTAAATCCTCATCTCCGGCAGACATTTTTTGCAAAACATCAGCATCACGGACTTGTATGCCCGGATGAGTAGGCGGAGTATAACCGCCAAACAGCGGTTGCAGAGCTTGCAAACGGGAAGATTTGATGATCGATTGATAGACGGCTTGCGATGTGTTTTTGACCGCCCAAGCTACAGTAATTCCGGCTCCTCCCCGATATTTACCATGTCCGCAGGTATCTTTGAGGATTTTTTGAAAAAGGTGGATATGCGGTTTTTCATCCTCTTCTTCTTCAACATCCGGTCCCCGACCCCAAGGTCCCCAAGGAAATCCCCAGGAATCTACTCCGTCTGCATTGTGCCGCGCCCCGCCGCCTTCGCTGTTGAGCGGATAAGCCAGCATATCGGTGAACGGAATTCCCCATTGATTTTTACCTGACATCACATAGGCATCTCCGTTGTTTCCAAAAGGTGCAGTGGCTTGATCCGGTAAGCCGGAAGCAAAAAGGAGTTTGGACATTGTCAGATGAATCAGGCACATTGAAAGGCTGCAAACTAAAACTGAATTTGAAACAGCGGCTTCCGGATTTGCATTTAAGCAAGTTCCGGGCGGAACAACAAAATCAATGGCTTCCCAAATTCCTGCCGAAAGCGGCAGATCGTTGAAGGGGAAACCGTAAAGATACATGGCGTTGTGGGCGATCATTGTGTGCTTGAAGGCATTGTACGGACCGGGAGTTTCCGGAGAGGTGCCTGTATAATCTAATTTCAGTTGATCGCCTTTTTTTGTGAGAGTACAGGAAGCGCGAACCAAACCTTCATCCACGCCGATGTGGTCGGTGAATACAACACTGCGAAAAGTTCCATCAAGCCATCCGGAAACTCGTCGACGTGTTGCTTCCGCCGTTGTCCGCAATGTTTTTGTGAAGATTCCTAACAAAAAACTTTTCCCCTTTTCCTTGAGCATTTCTTCAACACGCAAACGCACACGATCACAAGCCATAACCCGGGCCCGTACATCCGTCATTTGCATATGCGGCGTGCGGGAGACCATATTGGCCATCATTTCTAAAAGGTCATCGCGCAAAACAAAATTCTCACCGATTTTCATCGGGCTGAGTTTCATGCCTTCGTCGTAACGTGTGCGTGCATTAACCGGCATTCCTCCCGGCTCAATGGCACCGGTTTCAGGTTGATGACATGCCGCAGCAACCCAAGCCACAAGTTGTCCATCGTTAAAAATCGGCATGAAAGCAAATTGATCTGGATTATGAACACCTCCATAAACTGCATCATTGGCGTAAAAAATATCTCCGGGATTCACACCGACATTGGGATGGTTTTTCCATTTATGATTGATATACTTGATTTGAGGTTGTCCGCAAACCGCATAAAGATATGAGCCGCAGGCGGCAGTTACCAAATCACCTTTCGCCGTGTAAAGTCCCACCGAAACATCTCCGGAACGCAACATACTGGATACACCACTGCGGACAAAAACATTCTTGGCTTCTTCAACAATCATGTTCAGGCGCTCCGAAGCAATCTCATAATCCACCACATCGAGTGCTTCCATATAATCCAATTCATGTTCCTCAAACGGTTCCGGTTTGAGATTTTCTGTAAATGTCATGTCCAGAAACATCGGTTTAATCCTCCCGTTCAATCAAATTATTCATGTATTCATCAATTTTGAAAATCCATTTTGGCGGAAGTACAAAAGTGGTGTCATCGGCTTCAATCACTGCCGGGCCATCAATGATGTTTCCACACTTTAAATCCGGATAACAATAAATCGGCGTGTTCACAAAGCCTTTTTCTTCCTCCCAATAAACCGGACGGTTCCCTTTTTTTGCAGAGGTTGCCGGCTTGGAACTATGTATCGGGAATTTCGGAAAGTGTATATTTTTAAGTGGATAGACTGTGTGAAGAATGAAATTTTCAATACTCACCCCGCCCTCCAAATAAATGTCCGGAGGACGGAAAGTCAACGTAAGGTTCGCTTCACGCCTGAAAGCCTTGCCGTATTCTTGAAAGAAAGTTTCTAACAGTTTGTGTACATCTTTTGCGGATTGCAGCAATAATTTCGGACTTTTGATCCGATTGACGTGCAGTTGTCTGCCGTGCTTCATGTCAAGCTCCAGAGAAAAAACCAATTTGTCCGTCTGCAAACCTTCGGCTTGGGCTGTCTCAACAGCTTGTTGAATCAGTTTTTTGACAAGCTGATTAAATTGTTCCAAATCCAGCACCGGTTCTTCAATATCAGGTTTTAGAACAATCAGTTTTTGCGAACGTTCATGAATATGTCGAATATCAAGCAGAGACGCTGAAAATGCGCAAAATATCGGCGAAAAAGGAAAAGCTACAACACGTCTGATTTGACTTGCCTGCGCATAGCCGCAACAATGGGTTGGCCCTGCACCACCGAAACTGAAGATGATAAATTCTCTGGGGTCATAGCCTTTGAGCACCGTTTCTTTGAAAAGGATGTTACCCATATTGCCGTCCACTAATTTGCGGATCTTAGCGGCCGCTTCTTCGACCTCCCAGCCTTGCGGAGCTGCGATTTTTTCCTGAATTGCTTTTAGAGCCAGACTGCATTCCAACTGAATGCGCCCACCATGAAAGAAATCCGGATTGATGTAACCCAAAACGACATCTGCATCGGTAACAGTCGGCTCTGTTCCGCCAAAATTGTAGCAAGCCGGACCAGGCATCGCTCCGGCACTTCGCGGCCCAACTTCGAGTTTTCCGCCCAGGGCCTGGTTAATTACTGCGATGGAACCGCCTCCCGCACCAACTGATTTAGATTCAATCATTGCCGTATGAACCATCCAACGGTCAATTACGGGATTATTTTCGGAATAAGGGGTTCTATTGTCAGAGATGATTCCAACATCATAACTGGTTCCTCCCATGTCGGTCGTAATCACATTTGCCGAACCGTAAAGTTTGGCGATTTCCAAACTCCCTGCAATGCCTGCCACCGGCCCGCCGTTATAGGTTTCAACCGCCGTTGTTTTCATCAATTCCGCCATACCTCCCATATTGTGGACAATCAGAATAGAGTGACGATAACCCATTTCCCGCAATTCTTTGCGAATATCCCCAAGGTCTTCTATCATGGATTCTCGCAAATAAGCATTGAGAATAGCCGTCATAGTTCTTTGGTATTCGAATTTTTTTGGCATGACTTCATGCGATAGAACCACAGGGAGAAAGCCCAAAGTGGCCTCCGGATATTCTTCTGCGATAATCTCCCTAATCCGGATTTCATGGCTCGGATTTTTATGTCCCCAAAGTAAAGAAACCACTACTCCCCGCACTCCCTGATCGACTAAAGAGTGCAACTTTTTATGAACATCATTTTCGTCCAAAGGTCTCAAAATATTACCTTTGTGATCCATTCTTTCTTTAATACCGACGATTCTTTCTCTCGGAATCAACGGCTCAGGTTTGGCCACTAAAGCCAGATTTCTTGCCTCCTGCCGCGACAAGCCGTCTGTCCATTGCGCGCCTTTACCGATCAAAACGCTGTCCTCAAATCCGACAGTGGTCATCAAACTCAATTTTGAGCCTTTGCGTTCCAAAAGTTTATTCATGGCTAAAGTCGTGGAATAACGGACAATATCCGTTTGTGGAAGCAAGGTATCCGCCCCCAGATTAAATTGTCCAATCGCTTTTTCCAAAGCACGCATGAAACCTACTGACAAGTTGTAATGAGTTGTCGGCGATTTAGCACTGGCACGACGGCCGTTAAACTGCACACTACAGTCAGTAAATGTACCACCAATGTCAATGTCAATGCTGTTCGTTTTAACTGAGTTCATGCCCTATTCACCGCTTGAATAATTCCATTTTTTTGTTCGTCAAAAACGATGCTGTGTTTTTCCGGAATCCAGAGTGCGGTGTCTGGGCTTTCAATCACAGCCGGCCCAAAATATTTTCCGGGAACAGACAACAAATCCCACTCATAAACTTTTGCTTTTACCCGTCTGCCATTCCCCACATAAATTGAACGACCGCCTTTGTAACCGGAGCATCCTGTTCCGGATATAACCGGAGGGAGGTTGCCGTCTAATGGCAGGTCAACCGGAGAAGGAGTAATTTCAGAATGCGGTAGTTGCCCTGTTGCTTTCAGAATAATTTTGGAAATTTGAACTTCAGGAAATGAATCTTGCGGTAGATTTTCCGTATCAAAGTGTGTGGAAATTTTCTGCAAAAGTAGCGGCCAATCTCTCGGCGACCAAAAAATAATATTTGGGAAATCAATTTTATCCGGATATTCAACAGACTTTTCTGTTTCCTGAATACTCTCCGATTTCAGTTCCAGCTCCAGCTCAAAACGAATACTCTCTGCACTAAAACCTTCACTGCGCATATTTTGAAATGCCTTGTGTTGCAAAGGAATTATCGTTTCATTCAAAGAACGACAGACGGAATCTCCGTCATTTTGTTGTGTTGAATGCGGAGAAATCCGAAGATTCGTTTGGCTTTCAAAAGTATGCACAATATTCATGCAACTGGAACCAAAGGCCCCGAAAACTGAGCTTTGACGAAAAACATAAACAGCAGACAATCCGGCATATTCCGCCAAATCCACGCCAAGACATCCGCCGCCGCCGCCCAAAGCAAACAAAGGCGTTTCTGTTTGCAATTCAATTTTTTTGATTTCATTTCCGATGAGTTCAACAGCTTTGCTCTTGAGTTGAAAAGCGACTTCCTCGCAGGACATATTCAACGGTAATGCCAATTGCCGAGTCATTATTTTTTGGGCAGTTTTTATGTGCAATATTTTTTTTCCGCCTAAATAATACTGTGGATCAAGATAGCCTAAAATTAAATAAGCATCGGTCAATGTCGGCTCGCTTCCGCCCAAATCATAACAAATCGGCCCCGGGAAAGCACCGGCACTTTCAGGACCTAAAACAAGGTTTCCAGCGTTGTTTATATTTGCAGTGGAACTACCGCCGATACCCAAAGTGGAAAGCACCGGAAAAGTAATATCCAATAGTGGCGACCTGCCAGTCGTCTCTGCACCCAAAAAAGCAGGTCGAACATTTTTGATTTTCCCGGAACGCAACATTCCGATTTCGGTACTCGTACCACCGATATCCACAGAAACAAGATTTGAGCAATGGTGAACTTCCGCCAATTTTGAAACTCCGAAAATTCCTGCCGCCGCTCCGGAATTGATAGTCTGAACGGCTTTAGTTTTTGCGACACGCGCCGTTTCGCCGCTTGAGTTAACAACCAGCAAAGGACGGGTGTAACCCTCTTGTCGCAAATAATCTTCAATCTTGTAAAAGTGTGCTGTAATGTCTCTCTGACAATAAGCATTAAAGAGTGCGGTATTTGTTTTTAGAAGATAATCAAAACCGTTGTTGACTTGAGTTGCCGTTAAAACCGGCACAGAACCCAGGCAATGTTGCTGGTAATATTTGTGAATGATGCGTTTGATTTCGTTCTCTTGTTGCACCGCTTTTTCTGTCCCCGACAAACTGACAACAATCACAGTTGCACCTTGCTCCAACAAAAAATGAGTTTTGTGCCGTACATCTTCTTCCGAAATAGACGAATTTGTATTGCCCTCAGAACCCATTTCAGCAGAGACTTCAACCACAAGATTTGCCTCAACAAACGGGATGTCCTGTTCGTTTGGCGCATATTGAGCAAGGTATTTTGTTTTCCAGTCTTTGGAGATCAATAATCCGCAACGCGGCCCTTTGTGTTCCAGTAGTAAATTAGTAGAAAGACTGGTTGAAAGGCGAATCGTTTCAACTTGAGCAAGAAGATTGCGCAGGTCCGGAAGACCGAGAAACTGAACCGTTTGTTCCAAAGCATCACGCACACAATGTCCCAAATCATGTGGTGTGGTTTCAACTTTGAGGAATTTAAAAAAACCTTTACTAGAAGTTCCGTTTTGGCGGATACCGGAACTGCGGGAGGAAAAAATAATATCGGTAAACGTCCCGCCGATGTCAATATCCACCACTGAAATCGAGCTTCCCGGATTCAAATGAAAGCACCACCGATCGGACTGTGATGCAAAATCTTCAGGAAGCTCCGTTGAAAGACTATTTGATTTTAAATGATGCTTCATAATCTGATTACACATTTATTGCAGCGTAGTCGCTCATTTTCAATTAATCACTTCACCATAAACATAAGCAAAACCAAGATTTCAGATTATCCACTTCGCGTTGATGACTGCGTTCTTGCCGGATAGTAACACTGGAAAATACGTGAGGCAAGCTGGGAAAGTCTTGTTTCTGCCTGTCATAGTATTGATTTGGATGTATTCCAAGATTCTAGCATGATTGTGATATTGAGACTCCTTTCTGGACGTGAGACAGGACTATTTTCGTTTTTTGAACGTCTGAAAATCTGTGACGGGTACTTCTGGACATTTTGTTATACCGCTCATGGGAGCCAATCCAAAATCAGATTATGAAATCATCCTGCAATATGCCCATCGCCCGCCATTTTGAACCAACC
>JABGPG010000049.1 GCA_018645085.1 Deltaproteobacteria bacterium | reverse complement strand
TTTCCTGATTCCCTCGGAAAAAGGAGCGCGCTTAATGGCAGACATGATCGAAAAAAAGGTTTGGTCTTCCACAGTTCCAGTCTGGCCGTGGGCAATTATTACGGAAATTATGCGTCAGCTTCCGGAACGTCTCTGGAGCAAAATCAACGTCTGACATTTTTTCAGAACTGGCGCAAATAAGTAATTAACAACCAGCGTTCATTTTTGCTGAGCACATTTTCAAATGCCGGCATTGCACTTTTGAATTCCTGCCCTCCTGCTGAAATACTCCAGAACAAAAAAGAGTCAGATGCCATCGGCATTCCCATCGCTGCAACCAAATTGGCAGGTTGCGGATCGAGCATTTTTCCGGCAGCACCGTCACCAATTCCGGTCTTTCCATGACAAGAAACACAATTGACGCTGTAAAGCGACTTTCCGGCAGAAATATTTTCAGGAGATTCCGCTAGCGGATTTGTAAGTTCTGCGTATTTTTCCGGAACTCCGTTGCTCATCAGAAAAGAGTGCCGGCCTTTTTCATCCATCATTTTGCCCATCATCCGGCCCATCATTCCGCCGCCCCTGTGTCCGTCGTAAACAAAATAACCAAGCACCAGCATTGTCATTCCGAGCATGACGCTGATCGTCATGAAACCTCTGTTGTTCATAAGTCCTTTAGTGTTAAACTGCCGCAATCTCGAAACCCGCCTTTTCAACTGCTTCCTGAAGTTGAGCTGCAGAAATTAATGCGGAATCATATTCCAGTGATGCTTGTTTTTCAGCAAAAGAAACTTCTGCGGACTGTACTCCTGTTTTTCCGGAAAGCACTTTTTGCAGTCTCGCAGAACAACCGTCGCAGTGCATTCCTGAAATGCTCCAATTTATTTTTTCCATAAAATCCCTTAGTTAAAAATGATGGTCTATCAAAAAGTTTCATAACTTTGTCATTGCTTACAAAGCGAGAAATTTATTTTATGTTAAGCACTGATATTATTAAGATCTCTCTCTTCGTTCGAGATGACAAATAATTAGTTTAGGAGTTTTTTCGAAGCCATCAGTCTTAATAAAATGATTTTGATTAACAAAAACGTTACTTTAATGACACTAATCGAAACTTTCTCAAGTTTATGATTATTGCTTAATGACTTTAGATGATAGCACATACTGATTAAAATAAATAATCTTGAGATAGATATGATACCCTCATTATAAGTTCAATAGTTCACTTGCTTGTCATTCCCGTGAAAACGGGAATCCATTCCCCGATCGGGTCAAGGACAAGCATTTTAGATACTTACAAGTTTCTGGATTCCCGCTTTCGCGGGAATGACAACTTCTTACGAGTTTGTAATTAGCCACCATTTTAAAGGAGAAATAATGATTGAAGAATTTATCCAAAAACTTCCAAAAGCAGAATTGCATTTACACATCGAAGGCTCACTGGAACCGGAATTGATGTTTAAACTGGCGGAACGTAACCAGGTTGAGCTGCCTTTTTCTTCGGTTGAAGAGGTGCGAGCGGCATATGAATTCAGTGATTTACAGTCTTTCTTAGATATTTACTATGCAGGCGCGGGAGTGCTTTTGCAGACAGCGGATTTCTTTGATCTGACTTGGGCTTATCTGGAAAGGGCGCACCGTGATAATGTAAAGCACGTTGAAATTTTCTTTGATCCGCAGACACATACAGACCGCGGAGTTCCCATGAGAACAGTAATCACAGGAATTCATAAAGCCCTGGAGCAAGCCAAACAGCAATTCGGCATGACTTCCTATCTGATACTTTGTTTTTTACGGCACCTGAGTGAAGAAGCCGCTATGGAGACTTTGCAGGCAGCACTGCCGTTCAGAGGTTGGATTGAAGGTGTTGGACTTGATTCTGCAGAAGTCGGTTTTCCGCCTGAATTATTTGAACGTGTTTTTGCAAAGGCTACTGAGGAAGGTCTGCGGAAAGTCGCGCATGCCGGCGAGGAAGGACCTCCCGAATACATTTGGCAGGCCTTGGATTTGCTCGGAGTTTCCCGGATCGACCACGGGGTACGTTGTATGGAGGACGAAAAACTGGTGGAGCGACTGCTAAAAGATAATATGCCGCTTACTGTCTGTCCACTTTCAAATACCAAGTTGCGAGTTTTCGATAAAATGGAAGATCACAACTTGAAAAAAATGCTGGATGTCGGACTTTGCGTAACTATTAATTCTGATGATCCTGCATATTTTGGCGGCTACATGAACGATAATTTTCTGGCCACGCAAAAGGGCTTAAATTTAAGTCAGGAAGATTTAATTGAAATTGCCAAAAACGGCTTCCGTGCGAGTTTTCTACCACAGGATTCGATCGACTACCATTTGCGCAGTATCGATGAATTTGCGGCCAAACAAAACAAATAATTAATAATCTGTCAGGAATGTCATTGCTCCGCTGAAAATTTTCAACACAGCAGGAATGCCTTTATGCTGATCGTTTGAGAATCAACAGATTTCCGGCAAGAATCAGCAACATCCCCATGACTGCATAAGCCGTCCACTGGTAATCCTCGAAAACTGTCGAAAAGCCCAGCGCTACTA
>JABGPG010000023.1 GCA_018645085.1 Deltaproteobacteria bacterium | reverse complement strand
GAAGAGAGAGATCTTAATAATTTCAGTGCTTAACATAAAATAGCTTTCTCTCTTTGTAAGCAAGGACACGTTTTTAAGACTTTTTAAGAGACCATCATTTATATCCAAATAAAAGCTATTCCCGCAAAAGAGGGAACGGCAAACGAATTCAATATTTTGATTTTTTAAGAGGCCATAATTATCAATTAATATAGAAAAATGATAAGACTTTTTTTGAAATAGTTGTAATCGAAATCCCTCCTATCTCATGGTGATGAATCATGTTGCAAATTAATATCAAACCTTACTCTATTATCTCACTAGAGCCGCCCCCATACCGATTGGCACTTCTGGTTGCAATTCTCTCCGGCTGTTTTACTACTTTTATTATCTTTCCCGTTGAAACCTTATGGCCTCTGATAGCTGTTTATGACCTTTCCACAGTTAAACGTTTAGGCAAATTATTAATCGTTTTACTCGTCATTCTTGCTGTGTATCGTTTGTTCATGGAAAAATACCGTGTGCGGAGTTTGCTTTTTAATACTGAACGTTTAGAAACCCTGCTCAAAAATCTTCCTGGTATGGCGTATCGTTGTTTCAACAGTAAAAACTGGCCCATGGACTTTGTCAGTGAAGGGTGCTATGCCTTGTGCGGTTATAAGCGCAGCGAGATCGAAAATCAACATGTACTTTGGGGAATGTTTACCCATCAGGATGATATTGAAGCAGTCGAAAAAAGTGTATTAGACGCAGTTGACAAGGGTGAAGCATTTGAAGTGGAATACCGGATCATTGCCCGTGGTGGGGAAGAAAAATGGGTTTGGGAGCGTGGAAGAGCGGTAGGAAGGATGGATGATGAAATAATTCTGGAAGGCTTGATTACTGACATCACTGATCGGAAGCTGGCAGAACAGTCATTGATGCAGGCGGAAGCTTATTCAAAAGCCGTAGTCGATACGGCAGTGGAAGCCGTCGTGAGTATTGATGAGGAGGGCCACATTGAGACCATTAACCTTGCAGCGGAAAACATGTTTGAATATACTCCTGAAATGATCCTGGGAGAAAACATTCGATGTCTGATCAGTCCAGATTACCTAGAAGAGTATGATCAATACAGATCTCATTTCCAAGAGGATCATTTGGCACACAGGGTCGGGGGTGGCTGTGAAGTCATGGGCATACGTCAAAATGGCTCGACTTTTCCAATGCACTTTGTGGTGAGTGAAATATTAAATCAACCCGATCGTAAATATGTGGGCTTGATTCGTGATTTGAGTGTGCAGCGTGAAGCAGAAAGAGAAGTGCGCGAACAACGAGACCAGCTGGCACATGTGGACAGACTTAACACACTCGGTGAAATGGCTTCGGCAATTGCTCACGAAATAAATCAACCGCTGACTGCCATTTCAATGTATTCGCAAACTGGTTTACGTTTGTTGAATCAAAAACCACCACAGAACGAACGATGTCTTGATGTGCTTTATAAACTTAGCATTCAAGCTCATCGTGCAGGTGCTATTATTGAGCATTCTCAACGCTTTTCAAGACAAAATGAAAGCCATAGAGAGGAAGTGGATTGCAACGTTTTGCTCAGGGAAGTCCATAAACTGGCGGAAGTCGAAGCACGCATTCGCGACATTGTTATTATTTTGCAATTGGCAGGACTGCTGCCGATGGTGGTGTGTGATCCGGTTCAAATCCAGCAGGTGGTTTTGAACTTGTTGAGAAACGGCATGGAATCCATGAAGGAAGCTGGATACAAACGGGGTAATCGGATTGTAGTGCAAACTCACCGGTCTGACATTGGCGTGAAAATTTCTGTTATCGATAGTGGCACAGGGATTACTGCCGATGTGGCAGAACAGTTATACCGTCCATTTTCTACCACAAAAGACACAGGGACAGGGATTGGGTTGTCGATTAGTCGTACAATCATCAGGGCGCACGGTGCACAACTCAAATTCCTTAATAACGAAAATGGAGGCGTTACTTTTTATTTTACTTTGCCTTACACCACGTATAAAAAACATGACTAAGACAGAGCAACAGGTTTTCATTATTGACGATGATGAAGCAGTCAGGGATTCTATGAGTATGCTGCTGGACACAGTTGACTTAAGCCATTTATGTTTTGCGTCAGCAGTTGAGTTTTTGGAGTTCTACGATGGCACGCAGCACGGTTGTTTGGTACTGGACATTCGGATGCCGGGTATGAGCGGGCTTGAACTTCAGGAGCGTTTGAAGGAAAGAGAAATAATTTTGCCGATTATTTTTATTACCGGTCATGGAGACATCCCAATGGCAGTAGAGGCGATGCGCAAAGGCGCTCTCGATTTTATGCGCAAACCCATCCGTGAGCAAGACTTGTTGGACCGCATTCAGGATGCTTTCAAACAGGAAACTGGCATTAGAAAAGAGACTGTTAAACGTAAAAAAATAACAAACCTGCATGCGTCTTTGACTCTACGAGAAAAAGAAATATTTAAATTAGTTGCAAGTGGGAAAGCCAATAAAGTAATCGGGTTTGAACTGGATATTTCTGAACGCACTGTGGAAGTTCACCGAGCTCAAGTGATGAAAAAATTGGATGCGCAAACACTGGCAGAATTGGTCAAAAT
>JABGPG010000093.1 GCA_018645085.1 Deltaproteobacteria bacterium | reverse complement strand
AGAAAACTTGGTGGTGTAACCGGTGACTGTCTGGGTGCAACTCAGCAGTTGAGTGAAGTTGTTTTTTATCTTGTCATGGCAGTAAACTTTGCTGTTTAACTTTAGTTGCATTGTCTTTCGTATCAGAAAAAGTTTGGGGTGTGTAAATGCTTAACATTCGAAAATCCGCAGAACGTGGTCATGTAAAATTTAGCTGGTTGGAAGCACGTCCCAGCTTTTCGTTTGGCAATTATTACGATCCAAGATTCATGGGCTTCCATAACTTGCGAGTAATCAATGAAGACAAGATTGCTCCCTCACGCGGTTTTCCAACTCATGGTCATCAAGACATGGAAATTATCACCTACATGATTTCCGGTGCACTTGAGCACAAAGACAGTATGGGTAATCGTGACGTGATCCGTCCAGGTGAGATCCAGCACATGAGTGCTGGCACAGGTATACAGCACAGTGAATATAACGCCTCAGATACAGAAGAAGCTCATGTGCTGCAGATTTGGATTGAACCGGAAAAAAACGGAATTGAGCCGGAGTACACACAGAAATTTGTGCGTGATGTAGTTACACCCGGAAAGTTGGGATTGCTGGCTGGACCGACAGGGAAAGGTGGTGCATTGACAATGCACGCCGATGCACTACTCTACATGGGCATTTTAAATGACGATCAGGAAATTGAACACACGCTTGAGACAAATAGTCATGCTTGGTTGCAGATGGTGAGAGGGGAACTTCTACTGAATGGAATTGAACTAAACTCTGGAGACGGTATGGCAATAAGCGATGAAGGCACCTTGAAAATACGTGCCTCCAAGTCCAGTGAGTTTCTGCTTTTTGAGTTAAATTAAAACGAAAATGAAACTATAATTATAAGCAGGTAGAGCATCCCCATCATGCCTGCTTTTAATTTGGTGAGTGTGTAGTTATTACTCCAGAAGAAATAGACCGCTAAGAAGGTGGCGCCTATCAGGCTCCAGATCAAACCCAATTGCGGCAGATCAATAGCGGTTGGCTCGCCACTCATGGCAAGTGCGAGTAAGATAGGAATACTTAAACAAATGCAGATGTCGAAAATGTTACTGCCGAAAACATTTGAAACGGCAGCATCGTAATGACCTTTTTTAGCGCTGATTACCGAGAGGGCAGTATCGGGCACGGATGTTCCAGCGGCAATCACGACAAAGCCCATGATAACTGCGTCAATACCCAACATGTCACCAAGAGCAAGTGAAGCTTCAACCAACAGGTGAGATGCTCCTCCCATCACAAGCATCATCCCGACAATCCACATCCACGCCTTTTTTTCGGATGTTAAGTTAAGTTCATCATCATCCTCAGTCTTTGTTTCCAAAATATCAGTTTCCTGAAAATCCGCAGTTTGTTTTTTTGATTTTTTGAAGTCCCGATGAAGAAGAAAGACATAACCAATGTAGGCCAGTAAAAACACCACAGCGACACCGGCACCCCATTCAGTAGGGAACATCCAGAGCATCGCGCCTAGCAAAAGAGTAACGCAAAGATAATAAATATTATCACGCCAGACAACTTCCCGGCTGATGACCATTGGACTAGCGGCGACCAAACCAGCGGCAGCTGGAATAACGAGCACATTATAAAGTGCAGAACCCACGATTGTGGAGATGCCAACCTCGGCTCGTCCAATCAAGATTACCGCAATAATGGCGACACAAAACTCCGGAAAGGAACTCGCGATTGCGTCGATAACTGCGGCTTTAATTGACTGCGGGATATCGTGTTTATTCTGGACATAAGTTGCTGCTGGCGAGAAAAAATCACCGGCCCGCCAAATTATTAATGTGGCGATCAGAATAAGTGAAATCCACAACAAATAACCTCCCCAGCCAATTCCGCTGAGTGTCAGGAACCAGGCAATGACTGCAATTCCGGAAAAAAGAATTACGTGCCGGAACATATCTTTACCAAAGAAGAACAAGAATGGAGCAAGTGGATTCATTTAAGGTTTCTTTGAAAGATGTTTTCAGTCTTTTTTATTGGAACTGAGTTGGCCTTCTTGACCTTTGAGCAGACGCTGAATATTTTCACGATGCTTAAAGATTAGCAGTGATGATAACAGAAGGAAAAGGAAAAACATAGTCCAAACAGGAGTTTCATTTTGTAACCAGGGAATCAGGATAAATAACCACGGAAGTACTATCAGCATGGTGATTGCAGAAAGGCTTGAGATCTTTTTCCATAAAAACATGCCTGCCCAAACCAAGGCTGCACTGAGACCGATGCTGAAATGCAAAACCGCTAAAACTCCAAATAATGTCGAAATTCCTTTGCCTCCTTTAAAACGTAGAAATACGGAAAAGACGTGTCCGCAAACAACAACGATTCCAGCGAGACTGAGGAATAACAGCTGAGCTTGCGGAGATGTTTCGGATACAGGAAAAGCTGTTTGGGCCAGTAAAACTGCGAGACTGCCTTTTCCGAAATCTAGCAAAAAAGTCATAATCCCTGGTAATTTGCCACCGACCCGCATGACATTTGTCATCCCGATGTTTCCGCTTCCCTGCTGGCGGATGTCTATTTTTAACCAGTAACGGCTGATCAACAAACCGAAAGGGATGCTTCCAAGTAAAAAAATAAAAATGAAGAAGCTAATTTGAAACATGTTTTAGTTCATGAGTGAGAAAGAATTTACCAGTTTGGTGTTTTTCGACTGGTTGCAGACTCAATACCTTTTTCCTGAATTACTCGTAATAGCTCACGGTCGTCACGATGTTTAACCAGAGTTTGTGCACCTTTAAGTCTTTCAACAACTTTAGTATCAAGGACATTTGTCTGAACGAGGTATGAAATCCAATCTAATATTTCACTGGTAGAGGGTTTCCGTGTCAAGTCAAGTTCACGTAACTGATAGAAGATTTCAATTGCTGCTGCGACAATTTTCTCATTTGCTCCAGGATGATGCATCCGAACAATTTCACGCAATCTTTCCGGTGGAGGAAATTCGATATACATGTAGATGCAACGCCGAATAAAAGGAGCAGGCAAATCCTGTTCGTGGTTGGATGTGATCACAATAATCGGCATTTTACCCGGTTCACAAGCAATTGTTTGCTGTGTTTCCGGAACAACAATCTTACGTTCGGAAAGTAAAAACAATAGATTATTGGGAAGTTCACGGGGAGCTTTGTCAATTTCATCCAGTAAAAGAACCGAACCTGGTGTAGAGAAGGCTTCTGCGAGTGGTCCCAAATGGACGTATTCTTCCAAGTTGTCCACTTTACGTCCACCGGTATCGATCTGCATGTCAATTCCTGCTTGTTTCATCTGGGCATTGGCAACAGCAGCCTGTGTATCCATCAGGCGTTGAACTTCATCGAAACGTGAAACGAGGAGCGAAACTTTGCTTTCTGAAGTTATTGGTACTTCAAATAAGGGTCGGTTTTCTGTTTTAGCAAATTCCTGTGCAAGTTTTGTTTTACCGGTTCCGGGTTCACCTTCCAGTAACAGTGGTTTTTCCAACAGGCGTGCAATGTGGAAAGCTTCACTTAATTTTGAATCCAGTAAATAAGTAGGTGTTCCTTTGAAAAGCTTTGAGCTCATATGTTTTAATTAATTAGTGTTTGGTTGATTGTTATGTTAGCCAGTGTGTTTTACTTCGTATGCCTTGTCTTTCAATTTATTATAGATTTCATTAACTTCCATTTCAGGCATGCTGTCCCATTCCATAATCTTGAGAAAGTGTTTACGCAATTTTCCTCTGGAAAGTCCTCGCTTTTGCCAGCCTTCGTATATTTCATCCTGCGATGATTTCAGCGGACGACCGTCAAGTTCTTTACGCATCAGAAACTTGACCGCACTGTCCGGACTGGTGAGGATAAATGATCTGTGTGCCTTGTCAGTGATGCGTCCTGTACCGTAAACTACATCTGAATCATCATCATCAGCCAAACTCGAAAGTGCCGATTCTTCCTCATCATCATCATCTTCTTCTTCCACATCATAGGATTCTATGTCCGGTTCAAGCTCTATTTCAAAGGATTCCTCTTCCTCTGCAGGCATTTCTCCCGCTGCGTTTGGAGTTTCTTCAACAGGAGCAGACACTCCTGAAGGTCCGAGATAACCCGCACCGGCTGCACCCGCAAACTGAGATGTGGACATGCGCTTTTGAATTTGTCCTGGACTTGGAATCACAATTACTCCCAACAGCAGCAAAAAGGCAATTCCGAAAGTTATACTGTAAACTAACCCATTTACATACAGGTCGTGGCGATTTTTATCAAGATAATATGTTGTGAGCTCCATACCCCGATAAACAAGATAACTTGTTTCCGAGATACCAGCATAGCAGATCACAATTCCGCTTACTGTTGCAGCAAGTCCGCCGAAGACGGCAAGAAGATATAAGTTAAGATAATTGATAGGCATTTGCACCTCTGAGATTGATCATTTTTTAAAATGGGAATTATCGACGTTAATAGCCGGACTTTCGTAAAACAGAAAGCCAAGCCGCAAAACGGCCTATTCCTCTTGATCATTAATATCGTCAGAAATGCAAAAAACTTGAACGATTTTTACCAGACAGTTTTGAGAGCACCTCCATCAACGGCAAGACTTGAACCGGTGATGTAACTTGCAGCATCAGAGAGCAAAAAAGCTCCGCAACGTCCAAACTCTTCTATGGTTCCGTAACGACCCAAAGGAATTTGAACATGGCTTGCCGCTTGAATTTGCTCGACAGGAACTCCTTGTTTTTTTGAATTTATCCCATCCAAACTACGGATCCGATCCGTGTTGATTCGCCCGGGCATCAGATTGTTGAGCCGGATGTTATCTGAAGCAAGCTGTGCAGAGAGGCTTTTCACCAAACTTGTAACCCCGGAACGCATGACGTTTGAGAGAATCAGCACATCAATCGGTTCTTTGACTGACATTGAAGTAACCGTCAAAATTGATCCGCCACCACGTTCACGCATCGATGGTAAAGCTGCCCGGATCATGCGCACAGCACTGAAAAGGTTTAGTTCAAATGCCGCCTGCCAGTCCTCATCAGAAAAATCCTCAAATTTTCCTGTGGGGGGTCCTCCGGCATTGATCACAAGTTTATCAACCCCGCCAAATTCCTTGAAAGTTGCATCTGTCCAGTTTTGGATTGATTGCGGATTTGACGAATCCAGAACATTAGCTAAAACAGGTACTCCGGTTTCGTTCCGGAGTTTTTCGGCTGCTGCTTCAATATCCTTTTCAGTACGACTGCCAATTGATAGTGAAGCACCTTCCTGGGCCAGTGCTTGAGCGATACCATAACCCAGTCCTTTACTTGAAGCCGCCACCATGGCGACTTTCCCTTTGAGTTTTAAATCCATTTTTTTCTCCTGTTAAGGTGAATAACATTAATGATTGTAAATACTTATTAAAATATTTTTCTTCCACGAAGTGCCGGAATCATCAGCAGCAAAAATAAAAAGATAAATCCTGCCCAAACCCATTCTGCATATTCCCGGTAAAACGAAAATTGATGCTGAAGCTGTACTGTAGAGGTTAACGTACCTTCTTCAAAAAGTCCAAGCTGTTGGCTCATGTTTTTACCGTTTGCAGCAATGAAGAGACTTTCTCCATTGTTGGATGCAAAGACAACCGGTACCCGATTTTCGATAGCACGCCAACGCAAAGTCGCGACCATGTTGTCAGATGCAGTTGTTCGTCCGAACCAGGCTAAATTACTGAGGTTCAGCACCAGGTTTGAGCCATTAAGAACCATACCGCGCATGACTTTAGGATTAAAAATATCGAAACAAATAGGTGCAGAAAGTTGAATATCTTCCGCCAAAGGGAAAACTGTATATTCCGTTCCTCGATCAAACTCAGACATATTGGCAATGTTCTTCCGGAGCCATGCGGCGATGCCCGGAAACCAGTCTGAAAAAGGAATCATCTCTCCAAACGGTATCAGGAAAATCTTGTTGTAGCGTCCCAGAACTTCACCTTTTTTGCCGACCAGTACTGAAACTCCATAAAATTTATGACCGGTTTGAGTACGTTCCCAGTCCACTGTCGTAAATAAGATGTTGGTTTGATGTTCCTCTGCGAAAGCTGAAACTTTAAGACGCGAGTTTTTAGACTTGAAATAAGCATCCGGAAAGACGGATTCCGGCCAGACCAGCAATTTTTCTGTGCTTGTGTTTTGAGGAAGTTCCGCGAGCGCTTTCCTCGAATCTGTCAACAGGCTTTCCAAATTCTGCTGCCGTTTTGAATGAGCAAGTTGCGGATTAGAAGCAAGATCCTGAAGTGAAAAATTAGGCTGAATTACGAGTACGGTCAACTTAGAACTTTTTGAGTTGGGTTCCGTAAATTTTGTTTCGAGGTTTTGAGTTCGCCATGCACCGTAACTTAAACCGATGATCCATAAAAGCAAATATAGAAATGAGGCCTGCAGAATATTTTTGTGACTTAGCTTTCCGGATTTCCAGCGTAACCAGCCGCTGAGCAGGAAAGCGAAACCTGCACTGTAAAGAAGCAGTCCGGAAGATCCGATTATATCCGCAAGTTGTTCAATCCAGGGGAATTCGGAGAAGGTTAATGCTCCGTAATTCCAATGAATTAAGCGAGGATACCAGGGATCGAGTGCGAGAACAAACGCGAGCCGCAGCGGTAAGTCCCAGTTATTGAGTTTAGGGATTAAAAGCAGCGGAATTGCGAAGTAGACAAAAAGCTGAAAACCTACTTCAAGTCCGTAACCGACTGCTGTTATCATTAAAGCTGCAGGCCACGGGAGGTGCCCAAAAACGTGGGTGCTGTTGGTTATCCAATAGCCTCCAATTGAAGCGGCAATTCCTCCGGCGAGCCAACAAATTCCAAAAAAAAGTAAGGCCCGTTTCCGGAAAGATAGAGCATCTTCCGCATGGAGTTTTTCCAAAGTGAAGATCAAAGGAAACAAGGAAATTAATCCCAGCCAGTGTGTGCCGAATCCCGGTGCATTCAGACCAAGCATTACACCTGAAATTAAACTTCCTGTAAAAAAAAGCTTTTGTGTATTTTGCCGGTAGTTATTGTTTTTGGCGTTTTTGTTCATGATTTTATGTGACCGACTTGCAAGCTTTTGACGTTAGTGCTTAAAATGGTTATCACTGATTTACATTGACAGAAACATTCCACACATCTGTGGAAAATTTAGGATAGCTGATGATTAGTTTAACACCATATTCTCATGAAAATCCTGTAAATATATCCCAGGAAGAGTATGAAAAGCTGGTTCATATGAATGAAAAAGGTTGGAGCCATTGCGATTCAAAAGAAGAGTGTCTGGCAAAACTGCATTATCTCCGTGAAGGATTTGCTCAAGGAAAAATTACTGAAGCTGATTTCCAAGAACGGGAAGAAAAGATGGTTGTCGGTTACTGGAACAGAGGCAGTTGACAACTATGATTCTTTCTCAGTTATAGTCTTAAAAGCGGGATTTGATCATCGTAGTAGTTTAACCAATTCATCCTTACCACTTGCCTCTGCCAGCGTTAAAGCACTCTCACCGTCAGGTGTCTGGACATCGGGTGAGGCTCCAAGTTCCAGCAGAATTTTGAGGGTTTTCACTTTTCCACGTTTTACTGCAATCATCAGTGCTGTTTCCCCTGCACTGTTTAATGTGTCGAGCAGAACTCCCCGTGTGATTAATTCATGCATTATTATTGCAGCACTTTGTTCTTTTTGCCCTGAACCGTAACTGGAATCGCTGTCTTCATTTTCTACATCACTCATCGCTATCAAGTGCCAGATGCCGTTACCGTTGGAATCTTTTTGATCCCCTTTTTGTCCAGCATCCAAAAGCTGAATTACAACCGACAGATGATTGTTGGTTGCAGCAAGCAATAAAGCCGATCTTCCGGAGGAGTCTTTTAACATTGGGTCAGCACCAGCTTTCAGCAAAAGACCTGCCGTTTTTTCATGACCATTCAAAGCTGCAACCATCAGAGCTGAATGGTGAAACATCAATTCAACATCGTCAATAACGGCGCCTGCTCTCAACAATTCCAGCGAAACCTCAGCATGCCCGTTTCTGGCTGCCTGAATCAAGGGAGTCCCGCCTTCTCCACTCATGTCAAATGCATTAACATGAAGATTTGCACCTTGTGAAAGTAGCATTTCAACTACAAAAAGATGTCCATTTTGAGCTGCTCTCAGCAGAGCTGTTTTTTCATTAACATCTTCTGCGCGAAAATCTGCTCCGTATTGTATCAGCAGGTCCACAATTTCACGAAAGCCTTTGGAAGCGGCAAGTATCAAAGCGGATTCTTGCCAGCGGTTTCTTTCCTCAACTTTTGCACCAAGCTCGAGGAGTAGTTTCACAATCTCCAGATAACCGTGGACTGCGGAAATCATTAAAGGTGTATTTCCTATAAAATCCGTGGTATTCAGCTCAGAAGTCTGTCGTCCATATGTCGGGTGATGCAGCATTAGATTTACCAATCTTACTTCTCCGGTCATAACTGCAGACATCAGCGGGGTCTGTCCCTGTGAATTTTTTAAGGCTGGATCAGCACCCTGTTCCAGCAAAATCCTGGCGGTTTCCCAATGTTTTCCTTGTGAAGCAAGAGCTAATGGTGTTTCATTTTGTGCAGAGAGCTGATCAATTTCCGCATTTTCTTCAAGCAGAAAGACAACCATTTCGTTGTAACCACGCTGGGATGCATAGAGTAAATTCTGATTTATATCAGCACCGTGTTTGATCAATGTCTTTGCAGTAGAAAAATGACCCTGCAGTATTGCGTGTGCCAAAGCAGTTTTTCCGTGCAGATCTTTTAATTTAACATTTGAACCTTTTATTAACAGGGCTTGTACAACATTTTCGTGTCCTTGAGAGGCTGCCCAAATAAGTGGTGTTGCCCCATCAGATCCGCGTACGTCAATACGGCTCCCTTTTTTTGCTAACAGGCTTACAATTTCAGGATAACCCTTGAGAGCAGCCCAGGTCAGTGCCGTCCATTTGTCCTTATCCTGAGCTCCGAGATCGGCACCTTTGTTGATGAGAGTTTTTACCGTTTCAATATGCCCGCCTCCTGCCGCCAGCATAAGTGGGGTCCAACCGGAATCATCAGGACTTTTTTCAGGGCTGCCGTTTATGTTTGCTCCACCTTTTAGCAGCAGTTCCACAATTTCAGAATGACCGTTATTTGCTGCCCACATCAAAGGAGTCCAGCCTTGAGAATCATGGATTTCTGTATTTACCCGTAAATCGAGCAATATTTTTACTACCTTAAGGTGCCCGTGTGAGACGGCATAAAAGAGGTTTTCCTCATTATCGATTTCTTTCTTACTGAGAAATTTCACCATGGACAACTGCTTCTTTTCTGCTGCATATGTCCAAGCAGTCCAACCAAAGCGGTCACGAAAATCCAGTCGACTTTGCTCTCGAAGCAGCAATTTGGCAATTTTAATATGGCCTTCAGCGGCTGCGACCATCAAAGCTGTTTTTTCAACGAAATCTCTGGCATTTACGTCCGCACCTTTTTTGAGCAGAAATCTGGTCAATTCCAAGCTACCCTGAGCAGTTGCTGTCATCAGCGGTGTACGTTTTTTAAGGTCTGGAGTATTGACTGGAATTCCGGATTTTATCAACAGGCTCGCTGTTTTCAAGTGGTTGTTACTTAAGGCCAGTAACAGAGCATTTTCTCCCTGTTTATCAACTGCCGCCAAATCGGCACCGGCAGATAATAACTTTTGCACTGTTGATTCCAGACCGTACATTGCCGCGAGAAGCAGCGGGGTTCTTTGGAATTCATCTTCAAGAGTATCTGTTTTTGCTCCTGCGTCCAGCAGTAATTCCGCAATTTTTTCATGTCCCGATCTAATTGCCCAAATTAAAGCAGTAGATCCATTGAGTGAAGTTAAATCCACTTTAATTCCACGTTTTAGTAAGAACTGCACAATCTCAAAATGACCGTTCTGTGCGGCATACATCGCTGAAGACATGGACAATTTATTCTGAAAGTCAGCTCGCGCGCCGTGTCTCAACAGTGTCTTGAGGATTTCCAATTCACCTCGCTCTGCGGCAAACATCAAAGCTGTCCACTGCTGATTTGTTTCTGCATTTGGATTTGCACCCTGCAGGAGTAGGAAGCTGACAGTTTCAGGATGTCCTTTATATGCTGCCTGAATTAAGGCTGTTTTACCGAGGGTATCGGTATCATTCAGGCGAGCTCCTTTTTCGACTAGAAGTTTTACAATTAGCTGCGCTCCAATGCCGGATGCAAACATGAGAGGTGTTACTCCGTGAAATTTCCCGGTTCCGCGAATGTTTACGCTAACGCCATCGGACAAAACACTTTCTACCGCAGACGCACTGTTAAGTGTGGCTAACATCAGGCGGGTCCAGTCGTCACGTCCTTTTATACTGATTAAAAAATTTTTCAGGCGGTGACTTCCCTGAGGCGTAATTTGCCCTGAAGAACTTTGCGCAAAAGCCTGAGAGGATAAATAATTGCCAGAGGGAGTTTGCAGTAAAGCTACGGCAGCAAGGGAAAAAAGCGAAAAAAGTAGTAACTTCCGGACTGAAGATGCCATTGAGGAAGCGTAGAGCCAAAAATTATGTGACTTCCAGAACATCCTGAATGAGGAAACTTTACTCATTTTTTGGTGTCGTGGCACGAGAGGACAAACCATTTTCAAGCTTAGCTTCTGTTGAATGCAGACTACCGCTGATGTTGAGTAAAAGACCTGTTAAAAACATGGCAACAACAAGAGAAGTACCACCATAACTAATGAAAGGAAGCGGCAAACCCTTAGTCGGAAGCAAGCCTACTACAACAAAGAGGTTAAGGATTATTTGCAGACTGAGAATTGTAGTTGCGCCAAAAGCAAGGTGTTTTCCAAATGCATCCTGGGCATTCCACGCAATCCAGTAACCACGCCAAATATAAACAACAAACAGAATTATCAGCACACAAATCCACAAAAATCCTAATTCTTCTCCAATGATGGCAAAAATAAAATCGGTGTGAGCATCCGGAAGAAAAAGTCGTTTCTGCAGGCTCTCTCCAAGTCCTCTTCCAAGCCAGCCTCCTGTTCCAAGTGCAATGAAGGATTGAATAATTTGGAATCCGGAATTTTGCGGATCATCCCAGGGATTCAAAAAAGCCAACATCCGCCTTACCCGATAGGTGTGTGAAGCAATCAGCAGTCCCCCGATAATTCCTACACCGATAAGGCTGGTGGCAATATGAACAGGGCGCCCGCCACCGACGTAGAGCATCAGCAAAACTGTAGTTGCGATCAAGACCACTGTGCCAAAGTCCGGTTGCAGCAGGACCAGGAAAAGGTAAATTCCAGTGACAATGAAGTTTGGTGTTAAACCGCGGAAGAATGAAGCCAGCACTTCCTGTTTGCGTTCCAGATAAGAAGCTACGTAAATAATCAACACCACTTTCAGCAATTCAGCAGGTTGTAGACTGAATGAACCTATGCGTAACCAGCGGCGTCCACCTTTAACCTCGTGTCCTATTTCAGGTATCAAAACAAGGATCAGCAATACCAGCATGCCCAGCATAAACCAGATAGAATACTGCTGCCATTTGTGATAGTTAACGATCAGCGCAACTCCCAACACAGCTAGTCCAACGAGCATGTGAATCAGGTGTCTATACAAAAAGTATTGACCATCATTGTATTGAAGATCAGCATAAACTCCACCTGTGCTGTAAATCATTACTGTACCCCAGGACAGCAAAAACAAGGTTGCTCCTATCAGCGGTAAGTCATAGCGGGTATGCATATTTTAGCAGGGAAACGAGTGTGTGTTCTGTTCAGAACAAAGTAAAAATTTATACTGTGAAAATTAGTTGAAAGACTGAGCAGACAGCTTTATTTAGCAACAATAAAGTATATCGTTGATCTTAAGAAGATTCAAATGCACATTTCATGAGTTTTTGAGCTAAAGCCTCAAGTTGCTGTGGATTTTTATCACGTTCCGTAAATATTTCGATAACTGCGGATTTGTTTTCACGAACTGCTTGTCGATAATCTTTTACAAAAGCGCTGATCGAATCAGGTCGAAAATAATTCAAACCAAACATTTCAGCAACTGACAGGAAGTCATTGGAGTGGGGTGTGCCGAAAAATGTTTCGAAAATGTCGGTTTGCTTTGCTACAGGTAGGAATGAAAAAATACCTCCACCGTGGTTATTAAGCAAAACTACGAAAACCGGCTCAGGAGATTCCGCAAGCAGTTTGAAAGAATTCAGATCGTGCATAGCGGACAAATCCCCTATCAACAGGCTTACCGGACGTTTAAGCCCTGAGGAGTAACCGCAGGCGGAAGCGATGAGTCCGTCAATTCCGCTTGCACCACGATTGAGGGCCGTTGGAATTTCCGCTCCTTTTCCGGATCCAAGCATATCAACTGCCCGTACAGGAATGCTGTTGCCGATGAAAAACCCATGAGTTTCAGGAATTATTTCAGTCAGCCTGCGTGATAATGCAAAATCATCGATCTCCTTTTTTTCAGAATTTAAAGGAAAATGCTGCTCCATTACAGCTTCTACTTTTGCAGAAGCCTGCAGCCACTTTTGTGTTTTTAGTGGAATGATGTCTGCTCTCTTTTCAAGTTGCAATTCACTCACAAGCTGCTCACAAAATTCTGCAATTCCGCTTTCAATTCTCCAGCGAAAATTATGAGATTGATCGTGACGTTCAGCATGATCTGCGATCCAGACCATTTGTGCGGCCGGGTTTTTCCCCCAATGCGTGAGCCAGCGTTTCGATGTGGGAGGAAAACCGATGTGCCAAACTGCTTCAATTTCCCAGTTTGCGGAATCCAGATCCTTGATTAACAATTGATCATAATACGTAATCCTGTTCGGACAATTCTCTCCCAATCTTAGACCGGAAGTGACATCCGCAAATACCGGCCACGCTAACTCTTCTGCAAGTTTTTTGAGAGAATCGAGGGAGTCAGCAGGTACTCGTCCTATGCTGAGAATTCCGGACTCAGGACGGTTTTTTAACAAGGCTTTTATTTCTGAGTTTGGTAGAACCTTGCTGAAAGCGGTATTGCGGACATATACTTTTTGTTCCGGAAGTGTCTCAACTTTGCTGTTTGTTTCCGTTTCTGTATTTTCGAAAAAAGGTTCACGGAATGGGAAATTCAAGTGTACCGGTCCGGACAAGGGCTGCAGTGTTTTGGAAACTGCATGGTCAATCGTGGAAAGTAATGCTTCAGTCGTGAATTCCGAACAAGGGCAACCCGGGTCAAAAAACCAACGCACGTGCGTTCCAAAAAGAAAAGTTTGGTTGATGGCTTGATTAGCTCCGGTATCACGGAGTTCAGGGGGACGGTCAGAGGTCAACACGAGCAGTGGTATTTGCTCAACAGCGGCTTCGATAACCGCCGGTAAATAATTTGCTGCAGCAGTTCCGGAGGTGCAAATCAGCACAGCCGGACGTCCAGTCGCGCGGGCATGACCGAGGGCATAATAAGCGGCGGCGCGTTCATCATAGAAGATGGCAGATTTTGCCCGCGGATTTTTTGCAACAGCGACTGTTAAAGGTGTGGAGCGCGATCCCGGAGAAATGCAAAAACAGTCCGTATCGTGCCGTACCAATTCTTCAATAATCAGTTCACCCCAACGCTCATTCCAGTTCACGATCGTCCCAGTAAATGTTGCCAACTTTGGAGTTTGTCTTCAATCTCCCTCCACTCTTCTTCCGGAACCGAGCCTTCAACAATTCCTGCTCCGGTATAAATTCTCAATGTGCGCCCGCATAATAAACCGGATCTAATTCCTACTGCAAATTCCGCCTGACTGCTGCTGATCCAACCAACAGGTCCTGCATACCATCCACGGTCAAATGGTTCCAGCTTGCGGATCAGGGTTCGTGCCTCTGTATCAGGTGCTCCTGAAACAGCAGGGGTTGGGTGAAAAGCAGGCAGCAGATCTGAATCATTAATCTCTTCACGCAAGACCCCCTGCACCTTGCTTTGCAGGTGTTGAACATGCCTCAGCGGGAGAAGTTCCAAATAACTTAAACGTTCAGTTTGCCGGCAAAACTGCTGGAGCAAACCTTCCATACGTTCCAGTACCATCAAATGTTCGCGCTGCTCTTTTTCACTTTCACGAAGTTCTGCAGCCAATCGTTCATCTTCTTCCAGTGTTTGTCCACGCGGGCGTGTACTGGCAATTGCTTCACTTTCAATTTTATTGCCTGATCGTCTGTAAAGTAACTCCGGTGTGATGCCCAAAAAAGCTTGATGCGGAGCAAGCTGAAAGCAAAAATGAAAAGCTTGCGGCGCTTGACGTCGCAGTTGAAGCAGGAGTTCAGTCGGATCATAGTCACGAGCCAAACTGAAAACGGCGGCACGTGCGAGCACTACTTTGTTTAATTTACCTGAAGAAATGTTTTCAAGACCCTGCTCAACCAGGTTGCACCACTGACGATATTCAGGCAGGTCATGACGTTCCAGCCGGATCAAAGGACTATCCGGGATTGAAATTTCTTCCACACGAACTGACTCCAGCATTTTTTGCAAAAGCTGCAACTTTTCGTGAATATCCTCACCGTAATATATATGACAGGCCAGGATTGCTTTTTCAGCTACAATGCTTAATTCGACCATTGGCAAAGTAAAATGTGCTGTCCCCCAATCCTGCCATTCTGCTGATGTTGAAGCCTTTGAATCAAAACGCATTCCACCAAAAAAACGGACAGCTTTTGGAGAATTCTGCAGATAATCACTCACAGTCAGTAATATTTTTTCGTAACCATCTTTGCCGTCTTTAACCTCAAGTGCAGAACCAATTCCGGCAAACTGTTCTGTTTGACTACGATTTTCCCAAAAAACTTTACGATCACAATCCTGCAGGGTCAGCCATTCCAGCGGGTGAGCATTTTCCACTGCTACTTCCAGCCTTACAATTTTAGAATTAGCAGTGCCGGGTTTCTCAGTTGATGCAGTCCACGTATTGAGTTTTTTTAATAACGCACATCTAGCTTCTTCAAGTGTTTGGTATATTTTGGATTTCACTGTTTCAGGTTAGCTCAATTAATAACAGGTTTGTATGCAACATGAACAGTGGAAGCGCCAAAAATGAAATCATGTATTTCAGCTTGCTGGAAGCCGATCTCAAGCATCATCCGTTTTAGTAATTCTTGATTTGGATATTTAAGTGAAGAGTGTGGCAAATACTGAAACATTTCCTGTCCCGGCATCAACATATTTCCAATCAAAGGGACGATACTGAAAAAATAAAAATTATTTAATTCTGCGATAATTGGCAAGCGAACTTTCCCTACGTCCAGGCTGACTAAAACTCCGCCGGGTTTGAGTACACGTAATATTTCCTTGAGACAACCGTTGAGCTCCGGGACATTACGCAGGCCATAACCTATTGTCACGGCATCAAAATTTCCATCCGGAAACGGAATATTCATTGCGTCACCCTGCAAATACTGAATTCCGGAATTAGCGCTGCTTTTGGATTCAGCGATTTTAAGCATTTCTGCAGAGAAATCGAGACCGGTGACTTTACAGTCCGGATGTTGACGTAATATTTCACGGGAGATATCTCCAGTGCCGCAACATAAATCCAAACATTCTTCTTCAGGTCGGAGTCCGGTTTGGCGCACAACGAACTTTTTCCAGTAACGGTGCATACCAAAGGTGATGACATCATTAAATCGATCATATTTTTGAGCGATCTCATCAAACTTTCCTTCAACGTAGTTTGATTTGTCTTCAGTGGTTGGAAGTGTATATGTCATTAATTATTAAAGCTTATTTTTTACTGAGGAAAAGAGGGATAGATTTTTATCAGCAAGTTCTTTGAGATCAAGTCGGTAATAACTCGCTAAACAACGTAGCTTGCGAATTTCATTTTCAATTAACTTAACAGCGGAATACATGTCAGGTGCGCAGGCATTTACGTCCGCAATTCGGTGACCCATTTCATAATTCTGATGATTCGCCATATAAAGCTGCCCGTTATCTTCATCAACTTCATTCCACCATAAATCACACTCCAGCGGAGTTGAAACTTCAACCGGTAATTTAGGTACAGAAGGTACCACGTATGGATAACCGTAGCCGGCCAAAGTTAAAGAGCAACCAAAATATTTTTCGGGACGCCATTCAAGCGCAGTAGTTTGATTACGTACGACATTCAACAGAGTTTGAAGAGGGTTTTTTAGCATTCTCAACAGGAGAGCGGTAGTCGTAACTCCGAGGCGAATGTTATATTCAATCGCATGCCAGACACCGTTTTTTCGAATCGCGGTGACTTGTAAAGGGCCGGTATAGCCGGTTTTTTCAAACCATGGTTTTAGTGGGTGAATCAGTTCTCGTGCCAGTCCATATTTATCATCCGGATCTTGCTCCACAAGTCCGGCCAGCGGTGCACCGGCCAACGGACCCATATCGCCTGTAAAAGCACGTTTGAATTCCTGATTTGTAACCAAACTGCTGATTTCACCACCACTGATAAAAACAAAATGCCCAGCTTCTTCTTTTCCAAGATATTCCTGCAGAAACAATCCTTCCGCATAATCTACCCGTTCAATCCAGCCGAGTGTGTCAGCGACACTTTCGCAGATAATGGCATGAATGGGACTGAATGGAGAGCAAATCGGATTTTTCAGTACATAAGGTCTGGGATCATCCTGCATAAGTTTGCGGGCTTCCAGTCGATTCTGCACATGGTGAAAAGCGGGTACCGGAATTCCGTATTGTCTGCACAATTCGGAAGATTCCTGCCGTGAAATTTCGATGCGCATTGCATCATTAACAGGACAAAAAATTGGCCAACCCTGCTGGACTAAATCTGTGGCCCATGGTTGTTCTGCCCAGGCCACAGCCTGCGGAATTATCAAATCCGGTTTAAATTTTTCAAACAAAGGCAAAGGTGATGGATGATCTTCAGCACTCCATGTCTGACCGAGAGCGGAGGGACCGTAGTGGCCATAAGGACGTGTCAGATAACAAGCGGTTTCTGCACCATCTTCCTGCAGGATGGACTGTACCGCATGTGCAAAAGCACCCACACCCATTACCATCACACGAGAAGTCATAATAATTTTATCTAAACTGAATGAAGAAAGAATGCCGATGTCAGCGGAAATGATCCCGGAGAATAGGGAAATCCACCATTTTTTAGCAAGGCAAAAAAAGCAATTTAACGAAGAATTATACTAACATAGATAG
>JABGPG010000276.1 GCA_018645085.1 Deltaproteobacteria bacterium | reverse complement strand
TTCTTGCGATTTTTCCGCACTAAGCTCTGCTGATCCTTGCTCCAGGAATTTCAAATGTTTCCGTAGTTCTTCAGATGAGCGAATTTTCAGCGTCAACGTTAAATCATCATTTTCAAAAAATGTTTCACTTTCGAGTGACATCCGAGGGGCTAACTTGAGGCGCTGCCTTCCTTGTTCAAATCTCTGCCGTAAATCACTCAACTCCGGATAACGCCATGCTTCAAGTTGCTGTTTCAGTAAACGGTAACGTACAGGTGCCTGCAGGCTGGTGCGTCCAAAAATCTCCAAAATTTCCGGAAAATTCAAAACCTCAACTGCGGACAGTTGCTTCAAACGGCGGACTTCGTCCAAAACCTGAAGTAGATTACGCCACTTTTTTCCTCTGACTTCCATTTTTTCCGCCAACGAGACGACACAGGGAAATTCATTTTGTGAAAAATTCAACAACGGCAGCAAATCTTCACAAGCCAAACGCATAATTGAAGCCGGTAATGAAAATTGCTGCTGCTGTTCAAGCACCGCCAATTTTTCTACTAAATCCAATAATTGACGAACAAGTTTTACCGATGATTTTTGGCCAAAGTAAGGTAGAACTAGTCCAGCAATTTCGTCTTTTGAAAAACCGTTTTCCCAAAATAATTTCAAAACTCGGCTGACATGTACACCAGAAAAATTTGACTCAACTGTTGGCAAAGTTTGCAGACGAATTTTTGCAACATCACTTAACATTACAGATTCAGGAATTACCAGACATGGGAATTGAGCAGTCAATTCTTTTTGTGGGGAAACTTCTGTTGCCGATGTGAGCCAGGAAAATCGTTTAAAACCATCGACCAGCAGATATTTTGAATCCGCTACTGCCTGTACCAACAAAGGCAGCAGGATTCCATTGTCTTTAATTGAGTTGAGTTCATTTTCACTCAAAGTACCCGGAAACCAGTCGAAGGGAGTTTCGTCTGTCTCAATTTGGCCGGCAGTAAGAGTGGAAAAATTCCAGGCAGGTGTTATTTTCATCTTTGATAATTTTCAGGTAGGAATTTTGCAGATCAATCTGGAGATTACAGGACTGCTTTCAGTATCTGCAAACTCTGGCTCAGATTCAAGTCCAGAACAAAACAAGTTTTAATTATATGCATGATTCAGCTATTTTCAGTTTGATTGCCCTCGGTGGAGCGGCCCTCTTCGGACTTCAGGGTGCATTAAGTCTGGCAGTAAGGCATCATCAGGTACGTGATCATCATCCATTTTCAGCCTGCAACAAAGTTGCTCTTTCAAAAGAGGCACAGATTGCGAAAATTCCTGTGGCCTATGGAGCAGTTATTTTTTACGGATTCGTACTTGCGCAACTTCTGCGTGGCATCTATCTGGAGGAAATACAGTTATACTGGCTAAATTTTGCAATGGTTGCGGCCTTGTTGGTAACGTGTTACTATGCATACATAATGTTTTTTAAGTTACGCATTGTTTGTATGGGCTGCCTGCGTATTTACCTGGCAAATTTGTTAATGGCCGCGGCCTTGTCTGCTTATCACCTGTATTAGTTTTTTCACCAATTTCAGCAATACATTTTTCTGCTGAATTTTATTTTTTCCGGAAAAAATCCCGGATTTTTCCTGCGTTATTTTTCCGTCACACTGATTACCGCTGCATTTTCCACGAATTCCCTTTCCCTCAGATTTTCTTAAAGAATTTGTTTTGTCACTCCAAATTTGATAGAATTCAGGATAGACAAACATTTCAAGATTGATGTTCCAGTAATAATTCCTGAGCCTTCTCATTTCGACGTAGCGGGAATTTTTGAACAAGTGTCCAAACTAATATCATTAAACTTAACTACTAGCAAATAACAATCAGCATGTCTTCTTTAGCTTCGGGCAGCAGAAATTCACAAAACAACCAACCGCTGAGTCTACAGGAACTTGAACAGCGTGACCGTTTCATCCACCGTCACATCGGTCCCTCAGAACAGGATATTGCTGAAATGCTTCAAACACTTGGGATGTCATCTCTGGATGAGCTGATTGACAAAGCAGTTCCGGATTCAATCCGAATGTCAGGCGAACTTGAGCTGCCGGAGAGCCGTACTGAAACAGAAGTGCTCGACGAACTACGCGAACTCGCAAAGCGTAATACAGTGGCAAAATCTATGATAGGGATGGGCTATCACAGCACAATCCTGCCCGGTGTCATTCAACGTAACCTGCTGGAAAATCCCGGTTGGTACACAGCTTACACTCCATATCAGCCTGAAGTTTCACAGGGACGTCTCGAAGCACTGCTGAATTTTCAACAAATGGTAATTGATCTTAGCGGAATGGATGTCGCAAATGCATCGCTGCTTGATGAAGCAACTGCGGCTGCAGAAGCAATGACTTTCTGCAAACGTGTTTCACGCAGCAAAAGCATGCGCTTTTTTGTGGCGCACGACTGTCATCCGCAAACTATTGACGTGCTGAAAACCAGGGCGGAGCCGATGGGTTTTGAATTGGTCGACGGAAATGTCGAGGAGCAGCTCAACTCTCCGGACGCAGATTTGTTTGGAGCATTAATTCAATATCCGGGAACTTTTGGTGACATTCATGAGCTTGAAAATTTGTTCGAAAAATGGCATGAATCAGGAACTATGGTTGCAGTTGCGGCTGATCCACTGAGTCTTGTTTTGCTGAAACCACCTGGAGAATTAGGTGCAGATGTGGTTGTCGGAAGCACACAACGCTTTGGAGTACCAATGGGTTTTGGCGGTCCACACGCAGCTTTTTTTGCTGCAAAAGAAAAGAATCTACGCAGCATCCCCGGTCGTATCATCGGTGCATCCAAGGATCGACGTGGAAAAACCGCGCTGAGGATGGCTTTACAGACTCGAGAACAGCACATACGCCGTGAAAAAGCGACGAGCAACATTTGCACAGCACAGGCTTTATTGGCGGTAATTGCCAGCAGTTATGCGGTTTATCACGGTCCGGAAGGTTTGAGAATCATCGCCAGGCGCATTCACAGGCTGACAAATATCCTCGCAGAAGGTTTAAAGCAACTTGGATTTGCTGCGGATAATTCACACTTCTTTGACACCATCACCTTATCGCTGGGTGAGAAGCGTGACAGCATTTACGAAAGTGTGTTGGCGCAGGGTATAAATCTCCGAAAAATTGGTAGCGAACAATTGGGAATAAGTCTGGATGAAGTAACTTCTGCGGAAGACATTTCCACGCTCTGGCGCGTGTTTGGAGGTGAAAACAAACTCCCTTCAATCGAAGAGTTGGATTCACTTTTTACTGCAGAAGAAAGTAATTCCGGAATTCCAAAAAATCTACAACGTTCATCAGAATTTTTAACACATCCTGTTTTTCATCAACATCATTCTGAAACAGCGATGCTGCGTTATTTACGTTATTTACAGGACAAAGATATTGCTCTTGACCGCGCAATGATTCCTCTTGGTTCCTGCACAATGAAACTCAATGCGACTGCAGAAATGATTCCGGTCAGTTGGCCTGAATTTTCGAATATACATCCGTTTGCACCTGTTGAACAAACTAAAGGTTACCGCGAGATGATCCGTGAACTGGAAAATTCGCTGATACGTATTACCGGATTTGACGCGGTTTCAATGCAGCCGAATTCCGGTGCACAAGGCGAATATGCCGGATTACTCAGTATCCGGCACTACCACAAGTCAAGGGGCGATTCTCAACGTAACATCTGCTTGATTCCCAGCTCCGCTCACGGTACAAATCCTGCGAGTGCGACGCTGGCGAACATGAAAATTGTTATCGTGAAATGTGATAAAGACGGTAACATCGATGTCGAAGATTTGCGTGAAAAAGCGGAAAAACACGCTGAAAATCTCGCAGCTTTGATGATTACCTATCCTTCTACTCATGGTGTGTTTGAGGACAGTATAATCCGGATTTGCGAAATCATTCACGAAAACGGTGGACAGGTTTACATGGATGGAGCAAACCTGAACGCATTAATGGGAATTGCACAACCCGGTAAATTGGGTGCGGATGTTCTGCACATGAATTTACACAAAACCTTCAGCATCCCTCACGGCGGTGGTGGACCAGGAATGGGACCGATTGGTTTGAAATCACACCTTGCCCCGTTTGCACCAAATCACAGCGTTGTACCGATTGAAGGTCTATCTCCGGAAAACACAGCCGTTTCTGCCGCACCGTGGGGTAGCCCAAGCATCCTGCCGATTTCTCTGGTTTATATCCAACTCATGGGCGGCTACGGATTAAAAAAATCTTCACAGACAGCAATCCTAAACGCTAATTATCTGGCGCAGCGTTTAAAAGAACATTATCCAATTGTTTATACAGGAAAAAATGGTTTGATTGCACACGAGTGCATTGTTGACATCCGGCCTTTGAGAGAAGCCTGCGGCATCACAGAAGAAGACATCGCCAAGCGTTTAATTGACTATGGTTTCCATGCGCCAACCATGTCATGGCCTGTACCGGGAACTTTGATGATTGAACCTACTGAAAGCGAACCTAAAGCAGAACTTGACCGTTTTTGTGAAGCAATGATTTCGATACGTAGAGAAGCAGAACAAGTTGAAAGAGGAGAGTGGGACAAACAAGACAATCCGCTCAAAAACGCACCGCATCCTGCCGAAGATCTCACCGATCCGGAATGGGCACATTCATATTCCAGAGAGGCGGCGATTTACCCGCTTGCTTCTCTCCGCCGCTACAAATACTGGCCTCCTACTGCTCGAGTAGACAATGTTTACGGAGATCGAAATCTGGTCTGTTCCTGCCCTCCGCTGGAAAATTATGAGGAAGCTGAGTGAACAAAACCGAAGCATTCGGAATTGTTCAAAACCTCCCTTTTGAGGAGTATCGACAACAGTCCGGTCTTAATCAGTCTACCCTCAAGCAGTGGTTTTCAGCTACGCCAAAAAAAACAACTGCTTACAAAAATTATCAGGCACTGCAGTTTGGAAGTGCAGGACATTGCCTGCTGCTGGAACCAGAAATGTTTCCGGAACTCTATGTGCGTGCTCCGGAGGGTTTGAATCAGCGTGGAAAAACAGGTAAAAAGCGTTGGGCGGAATATGAAGAACAGCATCCGGGAAAAATATTGCTGAGAACCGGTGAGTGGGAAAGACTGGAAAATATCCGCAAGGTTTTTGAAATACATCCGCAAATTCAAAAACTCTGGAAAAATGGCTCAGCCGAAGTTTCACTGTTTTGGCAGGATTCTGAATTTGCTCTGGACTGCAAAGCGCGGCTGGACTGGTTTGATGCTGATTCTGCAATAATTGTTGATCTGAAATTTACTAACAATATTGCTAAAGCCGGTGTACAGAAACCAATTCAGGATTTTTATGCAGTGCAAGCAAGCTGGTATGTACGCGCGGTGACTCAACTGACGACAAAAGTTCCTGACTTTTTTTTCATCTTTATCGAAAAATATGCTCCACATCTTATCCGTGTCTGTTCTGTTTCTGCAGAAGATTTAAAACACGGACAGCAAAAAATTGAGTGCGCGATCAAAAACATGTCCAATAATATTTCCTGATGAATAATCCTCCACCTCTTGAGTCTGTCTCAGTAATTTTCATACATGAGCAGCAGATTTTTGCAGTTCAGCGTCAGCCGTATCTGCTTGCTTTTCCAGGATACCATGCTTTTCCGGGAGGTAAAATTGATGCGGATGAATCTTCAGCTGCATTTGAAACTGAATTTCTCTGTGAGCACAATGCTCTGCGTATGCGTGCTTTGCAGCGTGAAATAATGGAAGAATTAGACTACGATCTTGAGGAAGGTGTTAAAAAAGGAGAGGTGCTGTCTGTCAGTGAACTTGCGGAAGCATTGGCCCCACCCTTTGCACCGGTACGTTTCAGGACATGGTTTTACCGCGTTGACTTGAGCAGACGCATCACTTTTAAAGTCGACTCAGGTGAATTCGCTGATAGTTTCTGGAAAACTCCCAAGGAGTTACTTGAAACTTTCAATACAGGAAAAAGTTTGATGGTACCGCCTACACGTTGGGTTTTAGAGGGTTTGCAAAAAAATCATCAAGCAAGTGCATTTGGTGATCTGTCACAAAATTTTGCAGAGAATAAAACCGTTCCATGTCTGGAAATGCTGGAAGGAGTTCCGCAGTATGCAGTCAGATCCGCGACACTTCCACCTGCCAGCAGGACCAATGCTTTTCTGTTGGGAGATGCGGATGCACCCAAATTACTGGTTGATCCTTCACCAAATTCCGAGGAGGAATATCAACGTTTACTCAACACAATTGAGCACAAGAAACTTGATTCGATTTTTCTCACGCATCATCATCCTGATCATCATCAATTTTCGAATCAGCTGGCACGTCAACTAAAGCTGCCCATCATTCTCAGTCAGGACACTCAACAGCGCTTGACTCTTAAAAAAGGTGATGATTATTTTGAGCAGGTTGAATTACGTAACGTGGTTGAAAACGAAGAAGTTACACGCTGGCACGGTTCTGCAGTAAGGGTTTATGAAATCCCCGGACATGATGCAGGACATCTCGGTTTAGCACCTGACACGCTGAGCTGGTTCATCGTAGGTGACCTCATTCAGGGCATCGGCACAGTCGTGATCCCTTCACCGGAAGGAGACATGGCAACCTATTTTAAAACACTCGAAAAAGTAATTGCACTCAATCCGGAAGTAATAATTCCCTCACACGGAATTCCGATGCGTACTACTCACCGGTTGATTGAAACACTAAAACATCGTCGCGAACGCGAATCACAAATATTAAAATTATCAAAATCCGGAAAATCCAAACAGGAAATTCTGGAACAGCTTTACGAAGGACTTGATCCGCGCCTGCATTTGTTGGCGCTGCAGAATATTGAAGCACATCTGGTCAAGCTGCGTAAAGAAGAACAACTAATAAAATGAAAACACATAAAAAACAAATTCTCCGTTTGTTAGAAAACCACGGAGATTCATTGTCCACTAAACAAATACGCGGTGCATTGGGACTGAATAAAACTGCAACCGCAAAACTGAAGGCAGAACTGCTGAAACTGATCAAAGCAGGGAAAATTTCTAAACAGGGCACACGTTATTTAAAAGCTCAGGAAAAACCCAAACACGCAGTTTCAAAAGAAAAAAGCAAAGAAGCTAAAGAAGCAAAAACAGAAAAAAGAACACAAATCCAAACCGAATCGATCTGGAAACCGCGTACTAAAAGCCGGTCAAAAAGCGGTTCCGGAAAAAAGGAAAAAGGTTATTTCACCCGTAACCAAAAGGGTTTCGGTTTTGTCGCAATCGGCGGTGGACGTTCGGACGTTTTTATCGGCGAGAACGATCAGGGTTACGCAATGGAAGGTGACCTGGTCGAAATTGAAATTTTCCGCAGCCGCGGATTTCGCGGAAAAAGCAAAGGTGAAATTGTCAATGTGCTTGAGCGTGCCTCCAGTGAAATATTGGCACGTTTAAAAAGAACAAAGCGTGAAACAGTAGCCGTGCCTGTGCACCGTAATTCCGGTTTGCCGTTCCTCTGGATTGCGGAAGAAGATGATCTTCCGGAATTGGAAACCGGCACGCTGGTGGAAGTTGAATTGCTGGAAGAAAACAAACATGCTAAAAAATCATCTCCTGCGCCAAGCGGACGTGTTTTACGGGCACTGGAAAATACCAGCGATCACGAATTGGGTTTTCAACTGATACTCAATGAAAACCTGATCCGTACAGAATATCCGCAAGAGGCTCTCGAACATGTGAAAAAGTTTTCACCGCAGGTACGCTTCGACTCTTCTTCGGGTCGCAGAGATTTACGCGATTTGGATTTTGTCACAATTGACGGAAAAACCGCGCGTGACTTTGATGATGCGGTTTGCGTAATTCCGGACAGTGACAAGTCCGGAGGTTTCCGACTTTTTGTTGCAATTGCAGATGTAGCGCATTACGTACGTCCGGAAGATCCTGTGGATCAGGAAGCGCTTATCCGCGGCACAAGTGTCTATTTTCCGACACACGCTGTGCCGATGCTGCCGGAAGAACTTTCCAATAATTTATGCAGCTTGCGTCCGAATGTAAACCGCTTGACCTTAACCTGTGAAATGCGGATTGATTCCAGCGGAGAAGTAATCGGCTACTCACTTTCGGAAAGCATAATCCGCAGTCGCGCTCGTTTGATTTATGAAGATGTTGCAGATTTACTGGACGGCAGAACTTCCTCAATTAGTTCTCCGGAACTGCAGGCGAATATCCGTAAAATGCACAAACTCGCAAAAATTCTTGAACGTAAAAGAATTCAGCGCGGTGCAGTGCAGTTCAGTTTTGCTGAAGAAGTTTTTGAGTTTGACTCAGATCAGCAACTGACCGGAATTGGGCGTAGTTATCAGTCCAGCGCAATGAAACTGATTGAACAGTTCATGCTTGAAGCAAACGAAACGGTGGCGCGGCATTGCGTTAAAAACAGAATGCCTGCACTTTACCGTGTGCATGATCGTCCGGACATGCGAAAATTGCAGAAACTGCAGCAGACGTTTTTCCGCTTTGGAGTTAAGACTTCACTGAGTACACTGGCGAATCCAAAAAAGTTTAATGAGGTAATCGAGCAAATTCAGGAATTACCGCATTTTGAACAACTTCAGGTTTTGCTCTTACGCTCAATGGCCTTAGCGGTTTACCAGACAACGAACAAAGGTCATTTTGGCTTAGCCGCAGAATATTACGCGCATTTCACTTCACCGATCCGCAGATATCCGGATTTGGTGGTGCATCGTGCGCTTAAGGCAAAACTTCACCTCGATCAGGGTGTGAAGTCAAAAAACGAGCGGCTGCCTTTTGTAAACAGTGAAATGGCGGAGCAGTGTTCGCAACAGGAACGCCGGGCGGAAAAAGCGGAACGTCAAAGTATTGCTTTGATGAAAGTCGATTTTCTGGCACCGCATGCCGGACAAACTTTTCAGGCAGTGGTGACTTCTGTTGATAATCACGGATTTAGAGTGAACCTCGAACCGCATGGTCTCGAATGGTTTTTACCGCTTGAATCGATGCCTGACGATAATTACGTTTATGATGATATACGTCTCAGTCTGCAGGGACGCCGTAAAAACCGAACACTCCAGGCAGGACAACGCTTGGAAATAAGGCTGCTGCGCGCAGATCAAATTCATAGAACGCTGGAGTTTGAAGTTGAACGCTGGCTAAGTTGAGATGAAAACCAAACACCAATCAATCAAATAACCAAAAACATTAAAATATTTTCAAAATGGAAAACACAAAAATAAATAACCGAATCCGTAATATCGCCATTATTGCTCATGTTGATCATGGAAAAACAACTCTCGTTGATCAAATGTTCCGCCAAAGCGGACTCTTCCGTGATAATCAGTCTGTAGATGAACGCATCATGGACAGTATGGATCTGGAGCGTGAACGTGGAATTACGATTGCGGCAAAAAACTGCTCTGTAACCTGGAAGGAAACTAAAATTAATATCCTTGATACTCCAGGTCACGCTGATTTTGGTGGAGAAGTAGAACGTGCTTTAATGATGGTTGACGGTGCAATTTTGCTCGTCGATTCTTCTGAAGGCCCTTTGCCTCAAACACGTTTTGTGTTGAAAAAAGCACTTGAAGGCCAGAAAAAAGTGGTAGTGGTGATTAATAAGATTGATCGTCAGGATTCCCGAGTCGCGGAAGTTTTGGATGAAATCTATGACCTTTTCATCGACCTTGATGCAACAGAAGAGCAGTTGGAATTTCCGGTGCTCTATGCAATCGGCAGAGATGGAATCGCCAAGAATGAACTGGAAGATGAGTCTGAGAACTTGTCTCCGCTCTTTGACACAATTTTGACAGAACTGCCTGCACCTAGACATTCAGAAGAAGAACCTTTTCAAATGCTGGTGGCGGATTTAGATTTTTCTGACTATTTGGGAAAACTGGCTATCGGACGTGTTGCCAATGGTACTGTTAAAAAAAATGAGCAGTTGGTCTGCATCAATGAAGATGGTGAGGAGATTGCTTTGCGTGCCAGTAAAGTCCAGGTTTATGAGGGTTTTACCATGACAGAAGCAGAACAAATTGAACCCGGTGAAATCATGATTCTGGCAGGAATTGATAACGTTCGTATCGGCGACACTATCTGTCTCAAAGAACGACCCAAAGCATTGAAGAGGATCTCGGTTGATGAACCCACCATCGCGATGTTTTTCTACACCAACACTTCTCCTTTCGCCGGACAGGAAGGCAAGCTGGTTCAGCCGAATAAAATCAAGGAGCGTCTCTACAAAGAAACACTGTCTAATGTTTCTCTGCAGTTTGAAGATACACTGGACGCAGACCGTTTCCTGGTAAAAGGTCGGGGGGAACTGCAGATGGCAGTACTGATCGAAACAATGCGGCGTGAAGGTTTTGAGCTCGCAGTTGGTCGTCCGGAAGTAATTTATAAAGAAGAGAACGGGGAGCGTTTAGAACCGATCGAACATGTTTATGTGGACTGTGAGGAAGGTTTCCTGGGCATAGTTTCGGAAAAACTATCCCAACGCAAGGGTCGCATGATCAATCTGGTAAATCACGGAGCAGGACGCGTTCAGGTCCAATTTAATATTCCATCACGCGGATTAATCGGTTACCGCAACGAATTTTTAACTGACACACGCGGTACTGGAATTCTGAATTCTTATCTTTCCGGATATGAACCGTACCGTGGTGATTTTCCGATACGATTTACCGGATCAATAGTTTCTGACCGTCAAGGAAAAAGTATACCTTATGCGCTTTTCAATTTAGAACCAAGAGGTATTTTGTTCATAACCGCCGGTGAACGTGTGTATGAAGGAATGATACTAGGAGAGCATAATCGGGATTCAGACCTGAACGTCAATCCGTGCAAAGAGAAGAAACTGACAAATCACCGTGCTTCAGGCAAAGATGAAAACACAGTCCTGACACCGATTATTCCGATGACTTTAGAGAGGGCGATTGAATTCATTCGTGAGGGTGAGATTGTTGAAGTAACTCCGGAAAATATCCGTTTACGGAAAGTCATGCTTTCGGCAACTGGACGTCATACCTCACGAGCGCCAAAGGCATAAACTCATCTGGAGTCGAAATCCTCAGCTTGATTCCAGTTTTATGAATCTAGCTGAGTTTCCTCCGGAATGTCAAAACTTACGCGACCCAGTTTTCCTGCTCTGAATTCACGGAGCAGCAAACTTTCTGCACGCGGATGATCGATGCCGCCGCTTTTCAGGCAACCGCGTTTTTCCGCAATTTTCTCCAGCAAATCAGCTGGCAGCAATTCAATATCTTCCGGAGCAAGTTTGTAAAGTTTCTGCAGTTGTTCCGGATCTTTCTGTTGCAGAGCAGCCAGCAGATAATCACACAGCAGAGATGTCCCAACAATTGAGTCTTTGATTGCACCAGTAATCGTCAAGCGCATACCTGCTTCATGGTTATCAATTTTCGGCCAGAGAATTCCCGGAGTATCCAACAGTTCCACATCTTTGCCCAATTTGATCCAATCCTGGTGTTTCGTAACTCCCGGTGTCGGTCCTATTTCTGCAGCTTTTCGTTTTGAAAGCCGGTTGATCAAACTGGATTTTCCTACATTCGGAATTCCGGTTATCAGCAGTTTTAGTGTAGGATGACGGATACCTCGTCTGCGGAAAGTCGACCATTTTTCTTCCATCATTTTACGACAAAGCGGTAATATTTTGTTTAGTTCACGCTGATTTAATGCGTCAATAAACAAGAAAGGAACGTCTGCTTTATTGAAAATTGCAGTCCATTTCTTCGTTATTTCCTCATCCGCCAATCCGCTTTTATTGAACAGCAGAATGCGCTTTTTTTGCTGCAGCATTTCCTCAAAATCATGATTTACTGAAGAAACAGGAATCCTCGCATCACGCATTTCCAGCACCACATCCACCCGCTTGAGCTGTTGGGCCAGTTCCTTTTTGGCCTTGAGCATGTGACCGGGATACCAGTTAATATCAGGTGTGTCCCAGCTTTTGCCCAACAGTTCCGGAGCTTCTATAATTCCGTACTTGATACGTGTTTTTGTATTACCAGTAATAGCTTTGTGTGATGACCTGCTCATCCGGTGTTGCCTCTGTTTGTGCTTTGTCTTCGGTTTCTTGTTGCTCACGGCGTCTTTCTTTTGCCAGTGAGTTACCTTGTTCAATAATATCCCGGATTACATCATCGCCGGAAACTTGCTCCTCTTCGTCTTTGTAACTTAAATCATCTACACAGAGTTGATCCAGTACTATCTGCTCCATTTCATCAAAAAGCGTTCCGAGGCTTAGATCGAATTTCCAATCCGGATTTTCATAAAATTTATCTGCGCTCATTAATGCCAAAAAAACTACACGGTACGGATCAATACCTTTATGTTCTGCAACCGCGACACGTAAATCCGACCATTGATCGCCTTCCAGCAAATCCGTTTTCGGATCACCGAATGCGCCTTCTTCCAGATCAACATAAGCAAAGACGTCAAAATGCACAACATACGCTTCGAGCTGTTCCACTAAATGTTGATAAACCTCTTCTCCTTTTGTGGTCGGCAGATAAAAATTTTCTTCACTCACAGTCAGTGTCCCACCTTCCTCCATAAACTTCAGCAGCGGTTCCAAGCCTTCATCATCCGTTTCTATCAGCGCGAGATTGAGTCGGCAATGTTCGTTTTCCTCCATTTCTTTTTCAACCTCTGAGAGTGCCTCCCGTGCTTCACTCAGTTCATCTTTTTCAAAATTCAGTTCCTGATCCTGTTCATCTGAATGAAAAAAACCTTTTTTAAGTTCTGCTACTTCTTCTTCCAGTTGAGCGACTGTTTCCTGCAAATTATCTTTTTCCTGCCTGGGCAGTTCATAACGCATAAGTTGATCCAACAACAGCAATGCCCCATATTCCTGACGTGATTCAGTATTTAATTTGCTTAAATGGGGAGATTTCATGATTAACTTTCTAAACGAAATGTGTTACTTTCATTACTCAAACCAAAATCGGATTGCTTTCTCAGCTAAAAACTGTTAGAAAATTATCCTATACTGAATCAGTAAAAAGTCATAAAAACGTGAGCTTGCTTACAAAGCGAGAAAGCTGTTTTATGTTAAGTACTGACACTTTTAAGATCTCTCTCTTCGTTCGAGATGACAGATCATTAGTTCAGGGGTTTTTAGGAAAGCATTATCCTATAAGTTAGCGCAAGGTTTACTTTATCACATCCTGTAGTATTTCGCATCAGCTTCTCTGGATGTGGCTCATTAAAAAATAAATTCCGTGATCCGTTATGCTGCGGATTACAAAAACATCGTTTGCAGAAAAGGGGTTATTGTGGAGGATAACGACAGTAGGCAATACCAGATAAATATCAGCGGTAACCGTTTCTCAATTTCTAGTCCTTATGGAGAAGAACACGTCCGTGAAGTGGAAAAATTTCTGGACCAGCAGATCGCGGAAGTCACAGAACACACTGACGCATTTGGTCCAACAAACGTTGCTTTACTGGTTGCCTTAAATTTAGCAGATAAACTGCTGAGCTTGAAAAAAAGAGTCTCAAAGTTCGAAGGTATTGAAGAAGATCTGGATAATTTATGCTACAAACTGGATGAGGTTTTAACAGAAAAATAAATCGAAAATTTTCTGCAAACAAGACAGGAAAACACAGCTCGCATAATTTCAAGCACTTCAGGTTTTTTTGCTGAAGAGCTAAAATATCTGCTGATTTAAAGATAATTTGCTTTTTTCTTGCATCATCCTTGATTGTTCTCACAGAGCTGGTTATTGTTAATACAGAGCATTAGAGTCTGCGATGTACGTGATGTGAAACTTTTGCTTCCTGATTTTTTCAGAAAGGAGTTCGTCCCTGGAGGGGGTGAGCCAGCCTGCCGATGAGCAGGACGCCTAAACCTTCTACCACATTACTCCACCTTGCGTGGCCAAGGAAACAAAAGCTTATCTTTCACACACGGCATCGCGGGTTTTCTGCTTTTCGACAGCAGACATATTCTTCAAAACAAATTTTAATCTTCCCCCTTGACCAGTTGAATCTCATGCAACCGCTGGTTTTAGAGTTTTTAGACTCGCTTCACACAAAAAAATATTCTACAAACAGTATCCAGAGTCACCGTCTTGATCTGCGTAAATTCTTAAAGTGGCTCGAGCTTGATGAGGAGGATTCGGACAGTCAAAAGCTGCTGGTCCAGATTCGTAAACTTAGCTCTGATGACATTGAAAATTACCTTGCCTTCCTGCGGGAATCCTACAAACCAAGAACTTTAGCGAGACACATTTCCTCACTGCGTCTATTCCTCGATCACCTTGAATTAAGCGGTTTGATCAAAACCAGTCCGGCACATCATCTCCGTTTTCCGGAAATCATTCCTGACGCACCAGAAATTTTGTCAACAGAAGAGGTTGTAGCCCTGCTTGAAGCACCTTCACTCGCTCATTATCTGGGCTTGCGTGACAGAGCAATGCTGGAACTGCTTTATTCAAGCGGACTTAAAGTCAACGAACTGCTCGGACTGGATGTAGAGGATTTGTTTCTGGATTTAGAATTTTTGAAAGTACGTTCCAAACGTGAACGCATGGTACCAATGACTTCAACCGCGGTTGAGGTACTGCGGCCTTATCTTGAGCAGGCAAGAGCCGGACGTTTACTACATCCGGAAGATTCGTGTTTGTTTCCCGGACGTAACGGTACAAGAATGAGCAGGGTAGGATTTTGGTCTATGATCAAAAAACATGCTCTCCGCGCGGGCATCACCAGCCGTATTAATCCGAGAATATTACGTCACTCATTTGCGGTACACCTACTGCAGAACGGGATTGACTTGTCGGATATTAAGCAATTATTCGGTTATGTCAGTCTGGACGCAACTCTGCAGTATGCACATGTAAACCGTCCTGATTTTTTCAAGGTCTACCATGAACTTCATCCACGTGGTCAGAAAAACACCGCAGGTGAATGAATTTTAGACAGGTTTTTCTTTTAAAGGAGATGCTCCAGTCCGTAAACTAGTTCGTTCAAATCCATGACTTTTTTACAGGCAAGGCAAACACCAGGCATGAAAGAGTCACGGTGTGTTGAATCGTGCCGGATGGTCAGTGTCTGGCTTTGTCCGCCGAAAAGCACTTCCTGATGTGCAACCAGCCCGGGAAGACGTATAGAGTGGATGCGGATTTCTTCTGCATTGGCTCCGCGTGCTCCGGGAAGAATTTCTTTTTCTGCAATTTTTTGCGGAACTGAGTCACGTGCTTCAGCAATTAAATTTGCGGTCTTGATTGCTGTTCCTGAAGGCGCATCCAGTTTACCGTTATGATGCAGTTCAATAACTTCTGCCTGCGGGAAATACCGGGCTGCATCCTGAGAATATTTCATCATCAGCACTGCGCCAATCGCAAAATTCGGCGCAATAACACCGCCGATGTTTTGTTCTTTACAAAGTTTTTTAAGTTCAGCAACTTGTTCTGGAAGTAAGCCGCTGGTACCGATTACGGGACGTGCGCCTGACTGAATGATACTCGCTGAGACTTCCATGGCAACCGCAGCCGTTGTGAAGTCCAGCACAACTTGGGCCTTGGATTGTTCAATGATTTGAGCTAGATTATCACTCAAATCAGTTTGCGCGACTAAATCCAATTCTGCATCCGCGCTGACCGCCTTGATGGATTCCTGACCCATCCGACCTTTGGATCCGTTGATTAATACTCGTATGAGACTCATGGCTGTTAAAATCGATTTTATGGTTCACCTTCATTCAAAACAGACTCTCTGCTGTTTTTATAAAACGCTTAAAGTTCAATCAATATAATCAGCGAAACAGCAGGAAAAGACAAGACACAGAGCACTGATTTATGAGACATTGTCAATTTTATCTCATCATTTCCAAAAAGTCAGAGGAAGTGGTGAATGGTCTAAAAAAGCACACTTTATGTTGTGAAAATAGAGCGGATGCTCACGGTTTTTTCTGGATTGATGATGGAGATAATATTCAGCAGATTCAGTTGATTTTTGGAGAAATAGTACTTGAATGGTTTGCAGGCAAATGGGTCAAATTCAGTATGACCAACCGTGCGATGGAAGTTTCACAGGAGGTAGGCTTAGCCCATGGCGCGCATATCCTGCATCCGCTTGAGAATAATACTCTCAGTGATACAGTTCTGGATGAGGCACGTAATGCTGAATATCCTCCGGAATGGACGGAAAAAATTATGGAAAAGTTTTAAATCGTGTGGACAATTGCAGAGAGGCATCCGACAGCATTCAGTGAAAAAATGCTGCCGGTAAATAAAGGATAAGTTTAACGGTCTTTCAGAGTTTTAACAACTGAAATAATTTACCTTGCTCAGAAGCCAAAACCGAAAGTCATTACAAAAACTCCGGCAAATGCTGCGATATCGGTCGATGTTGTGGTTGCCTTCGCAAGTGTTGTAGTAGTTTCTGTACCGGACTTAAGCGTAACTGTTACTTCATCACTCAGTTTACTTCCGCCTTGATACCAGTCCACTCCAAGGTAACCTCCCCAGTCATAGGTCCATTCATTACCGATTCCATAATTCAACTGGGTAATTGAATATTCGATGTCATATGTCACTCCGGAATAAACCCAGTCCGGATATGAAATTTTATAATTCGCATAACCCAACGGAATATTGAATGAATTGCCAATGTAGTATCTCGCCGTAATTTCCTGTGTGCTGAAGTTAATACTTTGAGTATTTATGGAATAAGCACTTGTTGCTGAGTTATAGTCCGTGTAGGAATAATCATATTTTCCTGAACCGTACGTTAACCCCAATGTCCAGTCCTCGCCTGGAAACTCCAGTACAAAAGGCGTTGATGTCGCATACATCAAATGTATTCCGGATTTCTGTCCTAATCTTACTGTCTGGTCTTTTCTGTTGGACGCAGAGTCACCCGCAAATGCGAGGCCTCCGCAAAACAACAGAGACAGACCGAGCATGCTGATTTTGATCTTCATAACTTTCCTTTTTATTTGAAAAATTAGTTTAAACGGCAGGAACGCCACTCAACTGAATAAGTGCCTCAGCCAATGCTGCTACACAATTTATTGTCCAACATTAAGTTTAACAAACTGAAATTAAACTCTGCCTCCTGGACAAATAAGCCTGAAGTTATGCAAACTTTAAGCCTGTTTTTTAATGAATGTAATTTGAGCTAAAACCGGCAGCACAGCCTTTCAGTAATTTTTCAGAACGGTCAACATTT
>JABGPG010000024.1 GCA_018645085.1 Deltaproteobacteria bacterium | reverse complement strand
CGTAAGTACAGGGAAACACGGTTGTACCAGATTGCGCCTATTTCAACCAATCTAATTTTATCCTATATTGCCGAGCATGTGCTTGGTCTGCCGAGGTCATACTGATGGGTGCTCTTGAGGGTTTGCTAGTCGTGAGTCTGGAACAGGCAGTTGCGGCACCATTTGCTTCATCAAGGCTGGCTGATGCAGGAGCGCGCGTAATTAAAATTGAACGTCCGGAAGGTGATTTTGCGCGTAATTATGATCATGTTGTAAACGGTGATTCGGCTTATTTTGTCTGGCTGAACCGTGGCAAAGAATCAATTGCTATGGATTTGAGTCAACCAAAAGAAATTCGCTTGCTGCTTGCAATGCTTAAAAAAGCAGATGTCCTGATTGAAAATTTTAAACCTGGTTCATTGGCTAAATTAGGGATTGTCCTGGAGGAGTTACGGAAGGAAAAACCGAAACTTATTAGCTGCTCAATCAGCGGTTATGGAAGTCATGGTGAATGGTCTAAAATGAAAGCTTACGACTTGTTGATTCAGGCGGAGACTGGAATGTCATCCATCACCGGTTCCGTGGATTCGCCGGGACGGGTAGGAGTTTCTGTAGCGGATATTGCAGCAGGAATGTATTCCTGGTCGGCAATTCTTGAAGCACTGATTGCAAGGGGCATCAACGGGAAAGGGAGACACATTGAGGTCTCACTCTTTGATGCGTTGGCTGACTGGATGACAGTTCCGTTATTGTGGTATGACTATGGTGGAAAAGCTCCGAAAAGGGTCGGCTTATCTCATCCGTCGATCTGCCCTTATGGAGCTTTCAAAACTGCAGACGGGAAGACGCTTTTGCTCTCGATTCAGAACGAGCGTGAATGGAAACGTTTCTGTGGGGATATTTTGGCTGATGAAGCTTTTGCTGAACTGTATCCTGATAATTCAATCCGCTTAAATAATCGTCAAGAAATTGATAGCAAAGTAGCGGAAACACTGGGAAAGATGACGCATGCTGATGCAGCGGCCAAACTGAAGAAAGCTGAAATTGCTTATGGTACATTGAATGATCTGCAGGGATTTTCGAATCATTCAGAACTACGCAGGGCAAAAATTTCTAATCCGAAAACTGAAATCCAAATTCCGGCACCTCCAGCAATTTGTGACAAAAATCCGCTAGCAACTCTTGGCGGGGTGCCTGAACTTAATCAGCACGGTGAAGCAATTCGCGCTGAATTTGCTGAAACCGTATCTTTAAAAGAAAACTGATGATTGCTGAATATGATTCATGGATCGGCAAAAAAGAAGTTTATGCTGATCAATTAACTGAGATCAATTCCACCCGTCTGCATTACTCACTGAACCTTTCTGGTAAACCTCCTTCATACGGAGAGCCTGTTTTCCCGCTGGCGTTGCTGATGCTGGGCGAACCTTCCGTTCCGCCCGACGAGGTAGGGCTCGATGGACATCCTGCACGAGGTGACTTTATGCCGCCGGTGCCGCTAAAACGCAGAATGTTCGCTGGTGGTGAATACGAGTTTTTTCAACCGTTGAAAGTCGGTGATCAAGTTAGTGTAAGCTGGGAAATTACTGACATCACACAAAAAAGCGGAAACAGTGGAGAGTTGGTCTTTGTGAATGTTCTACGTGAGTTTTGGGTGAAAGAAACTCTTTGCGCCAGTGAAAACCGCACAATAGTTTACACCGACTCCGATCCTAAGTCACGACCGCAAACTGCTCCGGAAAAGATTGGTGAATGGAATGAGGAAATGCGGACGAATTCTTTGCAGCTTTTTCGCTATTCGGCGCTGACTTTTAACGGCCACCGAGTTCATTATGATCAACCTTATGCTACTCAGGTTGAGGGCTATCCCGGACTTGTGGTTCACGGTCCATTGCTGGCAACCTGGCTTTCCTTATTTGCAGCAAAAAAATCCGGACTTCAGCTTAAGAAATTTAAGTTCAGTGGGAAAAGGCCGGTTTTCGACTTACACCATTTTACTCTCTCCGGGGAAAATTGCGGAAATAACGCAGCAAAACTAAGTGTGCTGGATCATCAATTACAACTTGCAGTCACTGCGGAAGCAGAGTTTTTTCCGAGTTAGCAGGAATGTCAGACTGCGGCTTTTTCAAAAACCTGACCTTGACCGTTGAACAGATGGCAGTCTTTGGAGGAGAATCCAATTGAAACCAAGTCACCCACACCGACTACTTTATCGCCGGCAGCATGAACTGTTAATTCTTCGTTTTTTTCAGTATTGACGTAAAGGTAGGTTTCTCCGCCGAGACGTTCCACCGCAAAAACTTCGCCCTGTAATTTTGTGTCTCCATTTTCGGTTAACTCAAGATGTTCCGGACGTACACCAACTTTGACTGTTTCACCTGTATTCATCTCCTCTCCAGGCGAGCAGTGAACCTGCATCTTTTGTGAATTTCCCAATTCAAATTCAACATTCTTGTCTGATAATCCTGAAATCTTGCCATCCATAAAATTCATTGAAGGCGAGCCGATAAATCCTGCAACGAACATATTTGCAGGATTGTGGTACAGATCAAGTGGTGCGCCGACTTGTTCAACATAACCGTCACGCAGAACCACGATTTTGTCTGCCATTGTCATGGCTTCTACTTGATCGTGAGTGACGTAAATCAT
>JABGPG010000025.1 GCA_018645085.1 Deltaproteobacteria bacterium | reverse complement strand
CATAAAGGATGCAACCCTCTGGGTCTGAGATCGAAACGGTTGAAGACTGATCCAGAGCATAACGAATGTTTGCAAACTCTTCCAAAGCAGGACAATCATAACACTTCATCGCGGACATCAGTCCGGACTCAGAAACACGACTTCCCAAATCTTTTGATTGATCGTGCGCAATTTGTTTCCGGAGTTCCAACAATTCCCGGATTAAATATTCCTTTTCTGTTTTTGGATTATTCACCATGACTCCCCCTTATTTAAGTGTGAATAGTTAACCCATAAAAATTTCTAGCCGGTTCTTTAAGCAAAGCTATTTGAGAAAAACACCATGTTAAATTCGATGAATCTCCTGAAGCGCCTCTATCGCGACTCGATGATGACTTTCCTGTTTTGGATCAGAAAGAATATTCAAAAAAACTGCACTTCCTGATTCCGGATTTACCTTTCTAAGCATTCTACCTATTTCCAAACGTTGGTCACCACCGCCTGCAAAGGCCAGTTTAGCAATCATTGGAATTACAGACGGTTCTTCGTTTTTTTCAGGAACAGCGAGCAGCAATTCCGCTGCGGCCATTCTGATTCCGGACTCTGGATCTTCTAAAAGCAGCAAAGCTATTTTTTCCAAGGATAATCGTTGATCTTCTGAGCTAATCATTTGTGCTAAGTCTTTTAATGACTGTAATATTTGGATACGTACAAACAAATTTTTCTCTTCCGGAAAATGTTCCCTCATAGCGGAAACAGATTCCGGAGCCTTCATCTTTCCCAAAGCACTTGCGGCTTTCAAGCGAACCTCTTTTTCAGCGGAGCCCAGTAAGACTACGAGTCCCTTAACTGCAGCTGTATCACCAATCCTGCCCAATGATTCTGCTGCGGTCAGTTGTAATAAAGGTTCCGGATCTTCAAGAACTTCAACAAGTCCCGGAACTATTTTTTGCCCCCTTTCTTCTCCTAAAACAGCAGCCGCGAAGCGTTTAATATCTTGATGTGGAGCAAGAATTTTACGGTCCTGTAATTGCTGATTAAGTTTGCGGTTTGTATCAGCTATTTCCAAAAAGTGTTGTTCTTCTGCTGTCAATTCTACTGTTTCATTTGCTGAATCTTGCAGTTCTACTTCCCTTGAAGGTTCCAAAATTGATGCTAATGTACTTTTTGGTTCAGGAATTTCTGCTGTTATTGTTTCATCACTTGTTGAATTTTCCGGAATTTGAGTTTTCGATTCTTGAGAAACTTCCAATGGAGTTTCGGTTTCCTGATGCAATTCTCCGCGAAGTGCGGCCAGCAAAACATCCTGAGTTCCAGGAAAATCCAGGTGAGCGATCGAGTTCAAACTGTTAAGGCGCACCGCCTGTTCCGGATCCTTGAGCATTTCCAGTAGAGTCGGTAGTTCTGCTTCACTACCTATTGTTCCAAGAGCAATCGCAGACTTTATCCGTAATTCAGTATTCAAACCCTGTTCTGATAAAAGTGCTGCAACCGTACTTCCCGCTTTTACATAAGCAAGTTTTCCCATAGCCTCAACCGCAGCGGCAACTACGTCCAGAGAAGGATCACGCAGAGCTTCATAAACTTTGCCCGCTAACTCTACATTTTGTTGAATGGCGACTGTGCGTAAAGCTTGTAATCGTACCAGTTGATCTTCATCCTTCAGTAAGTTCAGTAAGTGCTTTTCCGGTACTGAGAAATCTGAATGGGAAATGACTTCCAATACCTGTTCTCTAACAACAGATCTGCTGTCCTGAAATACCCTGAGCAGTAAGGATTGTGCAGCGGGGTCAGAATGAACTGCCAAAGATTTTGCTGCTGCTACACAAACCTGCACGTCAGAATCTGCTAATGCCTTGCTCAAGGCATTTCGTACTTTAACCGTCTGAACTTCTGCCAAATGCTTGGCGGCATATCGACGTTGTATACGGTCATTACTTAAAAGCCGCTCAATGAGAATCTTCTCACCGGACTTCCCCATTTTGGCCAGAGCCGCAAAAACTACTTCGTTTAATTCCTGTGCTTCATCCTCATCCAAGGCTGCCACGATTGCCGATGCGGCCCTTGAATCACCTATCTTAGCTAAAGCTTCAATCGCCTTAAATTGTGCGTCCCACCAGTCATCCCACTCCTCATCATCAATTTCCCAGTGAGTATCTTCACCATGTCCTGAAACAACTTCCAGTAAAAAGTTGAGCAGCGGTTCATAATCAAATTTCTCCTTTTCAGCAATTCTCCCAAGTGCTTCCACTACCGCCACTTTCACATCTCCCACCGGATGTATCCGGTAACATTCCATCAAATCCGGAACATTTTCTGCTGTTCCTATTTGTCCTAAAGCCGTAACTGCATCCATAACAACATCTTCGTCTTCATCATGCAAAGCACGCATCATAGGTTTCACGGCCTGACTATCCCCTATATTTCCAAGGGCCTGAGCGGCAAAACAACGATTAGCATCGTTACCGTTTTGTAAAACAATAATCAGGCTCTCAACAGTTTTTTTCTTATTGGACATTTTTTTAGCTTTGCTAATATCGTTTTTGCTGACACAAACTCCCATCCGTCGTGACGGCTTACACCACTCCGGCCTCATGATATTATTTGATTATGATTATTGTCGGCGCTTTAATTAATGCCACTCAGTGTT
>JABGPG010000026.1 GCA_018645085.1 Deltaproteobacteria bacterium | reverse complement strand
CATAAAGGATGCAACCCTCTGGGTCTGAGATCGAAACGGTTGAAGACTGATCCAGTGCATAACGAATGTTTGCAAACTCTTCCAAAGCAGGACAATCATAACACTTCATTGCGGACATCAGTCCGGACTCTGAAACACGACTACCCAAATCTCTTGATTGATCATGTACAATTTGTTTGCGAAGTTCCAGCAACTCCCTGATCAAATATTCTTTTTCTGTAGTTGGATTATTCATCATGACTCCCGCTTATTTAAGTGTGAATAGTTAACCCATAATAATTTATTGCCGATCTTGCAGGAAAGCTATTTGAGAAAATATACCTTGTTAAATTCGATGAATTTCCTGAAGCGCCTCTATCGCGACTCGATGATGGCTTTCCTGTTTTGGATCAGCAAGTATATTCAAAAACACAGCACTTGCTGATTCAGGATTTACCTTTCTCAGCATTCTACCTGTTTCCAAACGCTGGTCACCTCCGCCTGCAAAGGCCATTTTAGCAATCATTGGAATAACAGACTGTTCTTCGTTGTTTTCAGGAACAGCGAGCAGCAATTCTGCTGCGGCCAGTCTGATTCCGGACTCTGGATCTTCTAAAAGTAGCAAAGCCATTTTTTCCACGGCTAATCGTTGATCTTCAGAAGTAATCATTTGTGCTAAGTCTTTTAATGACTGCAATATTTGGATACGTACAAACAGATTTTTCTCTTCCGGAAAATGTTCACTCATGGCAGAAACCGATTCCGGAACGGGCATCTTTCCCAAAGCACTTGCGGCTTTCAAGCGAACCTCTTTTTCAGCAGAGTCCAGTAAGGCTACGAGTGCCTTCACTGCAGACGGATCACCAATCCTACCCAATGATTCTGCTGCGGTCAGTTGTAATAAAGGTTCCGGATCTTCAAGAACTTCAACAAGTCCGGGGACTATTTTTTGCCCCCTTTCTTCTCCTAATACAGCTGCCGCGAAGCGTTTAATATCCTGATGCGGAGCAAGAATTTTACGGTCCTGTAATTGCTGATTCAGCTTGAGGTTAGCGTCAGCAATATCCAAAAAGTGTTGTTCTTCTGCTGTCAATTCTGCAGTTTCATTTGCTGAATCCTGCAGTTCTGTTTCACTTGACGGTGCTAAAATTGATGCTAATGTGCTTTTTGGTTCCGGAATTTCTGCTGTTATTGTTTCATCCGTTGTTGAACTTTCCGGATTTTGAGTTTTCGATTCTAGCGATACTACCGGTTGAGTTTCGGTTTCCTGAAGCAATTCTCCGCGAAGTGCAGCCAGCAAAACGTCTTGAGTTCCAGGAAATTCCAGGTGAGCGATCGAGTTCAGACTATTCAGGCGTACAGCCTGTTCCGGATCCTTGAGCATTTCCAGTAGAGTTGGTAGTTCTGCTTCACTACCTATTGTTCCAAGAGCAATCGCAGACTTTATCCGTAATTCAGTATTCAAACCCTGTTCTGATAAAAGTGCTGCAACCGTACTTCCCGCTTTTACATAAGCAAGTTTTCCCATAGCCTCAACCGCAGCGGCAACTACGTCCAGAGAAGGATCACGCAGAGCTTCATAAACTTTGCCCGCTAACTCTACATTTTGTTGAATGGCGACTGTGCGTAAAGCTTGTAATCGTACCAGTTGATCTTCATCCTTCAGTAAGTTCAGTAAGTGCTTTTCCGGTACTGAGAAATCTGAATGGGAAATGACTTCCAATACCTGTTCTCTAACAACAGATCTGCTGTCCTGAAATACCCTGAGCAGTAAGGATTGTGCAACAGGCTCAGCATGAACTGCTAAAGATTTTGCTGCTGCTACACATACCTGCACATCTGAATCTTCTAAAGCCTTGCTCAAGGCATTCCGTACTTTATCCGTCTGAATTTTTGCCAAATGCTTGGCTGCATATCGTCGCTGTTTACGGTCACTACTTAAAAGACGCTCAATGAGAATCTTCTCACCGGACTCCCCCATTTTGGCCAAAGCGGCAAAGACCACTTCGTTTAATTCCTGGGCTTCATCTACATCCAATGCTGCCACGATAGCAGATGCGGCCCTTGGATCACCTATCTTAGCTAAAGCTTCAATCGCCTTAAATTGCGCGTCCCACCAATCATCCCACTCCTCATCATCAATTTCCCAGTGTGTATCTTCACCATGTCCTGAAACAACTTCCATTAAAAAGTTAAGCAGCGGTTCATGATCAAAAGTTTCCTTCTCCGCGATGCTCCCAAGTGCTTCAACTGCTGCCACTTTCACATCTCCCACCGGATGCATCCGGTAACAGTCCATCAAATCCGCAACATTTGCTGTTGTTCCTATTTGTCCTAAAGCCGCAACTGCATCCATAACAACATCTTCGTCTTCATCATGCAAAGCACTCAACAACGGTTTCACTGCTTGACTATCTCCTATATTTCCAAGAGCTTGAGCGGCAAAACAACGATTAGCTCCGTTACCGCTTTTTAAAACAATGATCAGGCTCTCAACAGTTTTTTGCTTACTAGACATGTTTTTTGCATTTTTTAAGATAATTTTTACTGACACAAAATCTGAACCGTCGCGACGGTTTATTCAGTCCCAGACTATTGATATTATTTGATTATGATTATTGTCGGCGCTTTAATTAATGCCACTCAGTGTT
>JABGPG010000053.1 GCA_018645085.1 Deltaproteobacteria bacterium | reverse complement strand
AAATATTTTCAGTATTTCCACCGATGTCCATATCGTCATCACTATGAATTCCTGTACGCCCCAGCACCAGCAACCAAGGTGGATCTTTTTTAACGTGTGCCAGAACTTTTTTCCAGGCTTTGCCGTCAAGTAATTTTGTTTGAAGATCAATACCTTCATCTTCAGCAATACGTGCTGCGATGTCCAAATGCGATTGATATATTTTTGCTAAACCATTATCAATAATTTCTTCGTGCAGTTTTTCCTGCTCCTCAAATTTAAAAACTTTACGTGCCTTGTCCGAAAGCACGTTATTTAATGAATTGAACATACCGTAGTGAAAATACGGATCGAACGCAGAAATTGCTTCAACTTTTTTATTAAAAACCGCAGCCAGCTCCAAAGCTGCTTTCAGACCTCCAAATGAGCGTTCACTGCCGTCAAGACAGACGACGATCTTGTCAGATTCGCTTTTATTTTCATCAGTTTCCTTGACGATCAACAAGTCAGTCTGGATGCGCCTGGCGACGCGTTCTGTAACTGAACCAAGCAATGAGTCTGCTACCAGTCCCATTCCGTTGGAACCCATCACGACCAACTCATATTGATGTTCTTCAATGTCACGTACCAGCTCTTTCCAATTAGCACCTTCCAGTGAAATACCCTTAAATTCCAATCCCGCTTCACGACATGCCTTTGCCATGACGAGCAAATACGAATCTGTAATTAATTCCAAACCTTTGGTGATCAAAGTATCGTGAATCACCCGCTGTTTTTGGAGTTCTTTTTCCTGTTGGAATTCTTCCGGCAACCCACTTTCCATTGTACGAAAACGTTTATCATGGAGTTTAGCCGCATAAACATGGCTACCGTACAGTTTTGCTCCTGAAGCTTTGCCAATCGACAAGGCTAATCTTACTGCTGCATCCGAATGCTGAGAGTTGTCAACCGGAACGTATATATTTTGAAACATGTTAGTTTATTGCTGAATATTAAGTTGTCATTTAGAAAGTTTCAGACAATCCTGATTGCTAAAAATACATCAAAGTCAAGAACGATTCTTATTAGCAGGACACTCATTCGAATTACTTTTTGCTTCTTGTAAAACCTTCAGTGTTATTTCCGCAAAACCTCGTTCACGCGCATACTTTTCCACCGTCTCACGGATATGTTGACGTATCATGCCTGGAGCACGATTGATTGAGGAAATCGCTTCTTTTTGCCAATTCATTTCACCTTTCTGCTGAAGGTACTGAACTTTGTCCGGTTGTTCCTCCACACGGTGGGGGGTTTTGTCCTGTACTTCAGAAATCCAAAAAAGGTACGCATATGGAAATTGAGGTTGCGCAATGTGAAAACTGTCATACTCAAACATCGTGCGAGAAAGCATAATGAAGGTGTGTCTTGGATCATCCTGCCCTGCTATTTCAACACCGCAATTCAGCTGGAAACTCGTGTATGATGGACAGTGTCCTGTGTAATGCAGTGACGCCAAAGGGAGTTGAAGAAGATTGTTGAAGGTCCTTTTTTCGAAAATTTCCAGTGAAGTTAAACAACGATAATCAATAACCTCACGATTGAAATTAAATTCAGCAACAGTTTCCAATCGCTGTTCCAGTGAATCTTCCCAAGCAATACCTCGGGTACGTTCCATCGTTTCTCTGTAACGATCACAGTATTCTTCCAAATATTCATCCTTCGGTAAAAAGCCCACACCTTTGTTTCCGCAATTAAAAGGGAAAACTGAATTCGGACTTTGTGTCACCAAAACAGGAAGATGTTGTGAAAAAAATTCAACCGAATCCTGCTTTCCCTTCAAACGGTTGTACATTCCACGACGGCCTTCTTCCATCCAGTCAATGAAATGTTCCGGAAGCGCGGTAACAGGCATCCGTGTTGGTCCGTCAGGCAAATCTACTGCCATTGCATTTGCTTCCACCGAAATAGACGGAAGTTGACTTTCATATTTCAATACTGCACTCATGAGAGACTCCTTGTAAGGTTCGTTTCTTCAAATTTTATTCCCAATTCCTGTTCACGTTGTTGACGATGCTCCGCCATAAAATCCGGTGTTATCACTGCATTCTCCGGAAGACCAGATGTCAGTTTAAGAGCCTTTTCCTCCAAACGTTTACGTATCATTCCACGTAAAAATATTGGAATACGCTTTAAACGTTTTTGTGCTTCCGGAGTCCATTCGACAGAAGAATCTATTTCCCCTGACGGTAAATCCGCAGAGATCGGCACAGATTCTGACATAAGTTCCTCTGTCGGCTGCCAGGTACAGCTTGGATCTTCAGCTAGCAAGTCCTCATAACGTTCTTGCGCCCTCGCTCTGCAACCGCCACACAAATTCCGGAATTCGCAACTCCCGCAACGACCCTTCAAAATTGGATTGCGGAAGTCTTGAAAGAGAGACGACTCATCCCAAATTTTCCAGAATGCGGAATCGCGTATATTTCCAGCCACATTTTCCATATACGGACATGGAGTAACGTTTCCCTGAGGATCAATCCTGCAATAATGCGTAGCCGCCGGACAGCCACCACCGTCGTAACCTTGTGCCCTTGTGAACTGTGACTGTGGATCGTGCTGATACAAAATTCGTTTGAAGTGTGGAGCACAACGTGCTTGAATCATTAAGGATTTAGTGTTC
>JABGPG010000208.1 GCA_018645085.1 Deltaproteobacteria bacterium | reverse complement strand
TCAAAATCCACGAATTTGAAAAAGTGATTGCTCAACCGCATCACGGACACGATCGCTGTCGTGCTGACTATAACTTAACAGCATTTCAATGCCGGACTTTGCTTTAAGCAAACCGAGAATCCGGATCAGTCTTACAGTAACCAGCAACTCTCCGGATTTTTTTTGTTTTTGCAGTGCAGTTATTGTGGCTTCAACCGCATTACTTCCTAGATGTCTCATAGCCTCAATTACCTGTGACGCGACTTCTTCATCCGCAAGATATGGCAGCATCAGCGTTGCCACTCGTGGATTTTTTATACTTTGTAATATTTTGAAGGTATCGCGGTTGTCGAAGAAAGAACGTCCTTTTAATAATTTGATTACGGAATCGGCAATCTCCGGACCAATGCGGATCAATACTTCTTTGTAGGCCGCACGGTCTGAACTAAGGCTGGGGGAGTCATAGCGTGAGACGACTAAATCTGTACCTGTTTTTCCGTAAGCCCGGAAAGCATCCGCAAGAGCACGAATGATTTCTGCATCTGCCGCAGGAACTAAATCCGCTAAATCTTCCAGCGCCGGCTCATACTGAATTTTTCCCAGGTTACGGATAATTTCACTCAGCACTCTGGCATTACTTTCCACCAGACGCTGATGCAAAGCTGCTCCTGCCTGCGGTCCGCCAATTTTTCCGACTAGTTTCACTGCACGTAAACGAACCTTGCTGCTATCGTCTTCCAGCAGAGAAACTGCCATTTCGAGTGCTTTTTGTTTTTCACCTTCACGGTGCAGGGATTCAGCTTTTTCGATGCTTGCGCATCCTGTGAAAACCAGCATAATCAGCAGACTCAAAATTGCCCATGCTGACGTGTATTTTACTTTAATCATTTTATCTCCTTTTTTTTCGTTAGTAATGTTAAGCAAATTTGCCACAGCATCTGAAGGGTGGGAAAAAAGCTAAGATAACAAATATGTTAATTATTTCCGCATAATTGCCATCGACAGGATCCTTATGCAGAATTATATTTTTAAATACTTATATGTTTCTGGATTCCCGCTTTCGCGGGAATGACAAACTAGCGAATGTTTGTTTAATAATAAACAAGGTTTAGCCTTCGTCAGCAAGTCGCACAAAAACGAGGTCGCTTAAGTCTGGTGCCACAATTGGTTCTTTGCTGTTGATTCCTGCAGAGTCGAGCAATTCCATCACTGTATCGCCTAAATCTTCAACTTTCCCTGAATGCCTGACTATAATTGTAACTATCGTCGGTAATGAATTGTCATAGCTGACGTAGCGGAAATCGTCGCTTTCAATTTGCTTCAACTTGCTGCGAAGTTTGCGTACTTCCTTGCTTTGAAAATCCTTGAGTACCAACTCATAAGCAATCAATCGGTTTCCTCCAACAGAAATTGTCGACATTTCCTTGATCACCTGTGGAATGAATTCTTCCTCCATTGCTTTATAAGCATCTTTAACCAATCCGGTAATCATGGCTGAAGGAATTACGCTTGGTCCGCCGCGTCTGGCAACATTGATCACGGAATTCGCGAAAGCGCCTCCGCGTCCGGTGGAAACATTCTTAGCGGTCACATTCATTGAAAGCGCCATATCTCCTTTGACATTACCACTGACTGCGAAAATATTAACTTCAACCACCACTTTAGCCATCAGTTTCAACAAACTTAAACCCGTTGTGTAAAATTCTTCCGCGTTTAGTACCTGTGTGTTGAGCAGTGCTTTGTCTGCCGGACTTCCGGAAACAATTGCCATGAACTGCTCTTTGGAAATTTTCGAAAATTTCTTTTTCACTTTTTCATCAGTCTGCACAGAAGTTACCGCGTTGCGAAAATCCATCGCTCTTAAGCCACGCTGATTTAAATCAGTTTGAATCTGGTTCATCAACGCTTCTTCCAGGTCGCTGAAAGTGAATCCTGACTTGGAAAGGTCAATGTTCTTTTTTGAAGTAATGACCGGTACCAGAGTACTCGAACTGTTATTGATCAGCTTGAGGTCTTTCTGCAATGCGACCAGGACTTTCTGGCGGTTAACTTTGTGGGCGGTATCAACTCCATAATACTTTCCGCCAAATATTTTTTTCTCGTCATTGACCTCAGTTTTATCAACATACTTCTGTATATTGCTTGAGAGATATTTTTCTATGACCTCGTAATTGTTATTGTAATCTTCCTCGGGTAATAGTTCGCGTACCATTTCGGCTACTGCTTGAGTCATCGCAGTTTCTGTAGCTTTGGCTTTGGCGGCACTAATGTCGTTGCGTTTGATAAAAGCTTTGGCTTTAATCCGGATTACTCTCACATCCGGTGAGTCTTCTCTCAGCGTTACTCTGCCGGAAAGATCTGCCAGGGTAAGAAATTCTTCAGGTTTGGGTTGTGGTTCCGGTTGTTTGTCGGCACAACCACTGACAAATAATATCAGTCCGAATAAGATGGATAATAATTTAGTTGTTTTTTGCATTTTAGCTCCTTATAAAATTAATTTAATTCTGCCATTTGGCTCTGTGTACGACGCTTTTCATCTTCGCTAAATTCAGCTTTCTTCGGATTCCTGCAGTTCACTACAGTCCAGCGTCAAGCGAATCACCTTATTTGGCTTGGGATCCAGCAACAGTAAAATTTGCTGTTGTAGACTTTTCCAAGCTTCCTTATTAT
>JABGPG010000097.1:11518-17524 GCA_018645085.1 Deltaproteobacteria bacterium | reverse complement strand
GTTCCTTTATTTTTTGATTAAGAAAAGTTAAACACAGCCTGGCTCAGCTTAGCAAAGTTGCGCAAAGGAGGCTCACCCTCAACGAGTGGGCTTTTTTTGATGAAAATAAATGATCTAATCATTAAAAACTTGTGAGTCTATCTTGCGTCGATTGAGTCTTTAAGCTACGATGTCGCAAGCAACAAACACGAAACGTTTTTCACCAAAAAGCTAGACTTTAATTTCTACTCCAATTTTTTAGAAGTTGCCAACAAAAAATGCCAGAACCCGCTTCCGCCAAAAAAAGTGTCAGAATTCTTCCGGAATCTTTAATCAATAAAATTGCTGCCGGTGAAGTTGTTGAACGACCTGCTTCAGTGGTTAAGGAACTGCTGGAAAACTCGATTGATGCCGGAGCCACCGATATTCAGGTTACTGTGAAAAACGGCGGCAAGGACTTGATTTCGATTCTTGATAACGGTTGCGGAATGAACGAAGCCGACGCACAACTTGCGGTGGAAAGGCATGCAACCAGCAAAATTATTGATGAAAATGATTTGTTCCGTATTCAGACTTTAGGTTTCCGCGGTGAGGCGCTGGCGGCGATTGCGTCAGTTTCACATTTTGAATTATTAACTTGTGACGATGAAAGTCAGGGTGCAACCAGAATTTTTATTAAAGGCGGTTACCTCGAGCAGATGGGTAAAATTGGTTTTCCGCAAGGTACAAAAATAACCGTTGAAAGACTTTTTTACAACACACCAGCACGTTTAAAATTTCTCAAAACTACTGCCACAGAACTTCAGCACATTCAGCAGCATCTTGTGCAAAAGTCACTCGCACATCCGCACATTCATTTCCGTCTGACTCATAACCGGCAACTGTTGCTCAATCTTTCAGGTGGTCAGCAACTGCAAACCCGCATACAGCAGCTTTTTGGTGAAGAGTTTAAGGAAATTTTAATGACGGTTAAACATGAGGAAACGTATCTGCAGTATTCCGGATTTATCTCATTTCCTTCAAAACCACGGACGAGCCGTCGCTGGCAATATATATTTGTGAATGACAGAAATGTTAAATCTCCTGCTATCAATCACGGAATTTATGGCGGTTACGGAACTTTTCTGGGAAAAGGGCAGCATCCGGTTTTTTTCCTCAATCTAAAAATAGACCCAACAGAAATTGATGTAAATGTTCATCCGGCAAAGACAGAAATCCGCTTCCGCAACAGTCAGCTAGTCCACACTATTTTGCTGGATCAAATTTCACGTGCCTTGAAAGATGGTGCGAGTCGTCGGTTTTTCGGACGTGAACATGCACATTCACAAATGTCACGCACAGAAATTTCCGGACAAATTGAACTGCCGATGGAAGAAGCGTTGACTCTGGAAAGTCAGTATTCCGGCATGACTTTCCCAAAAAAGAAAAAACGCGCAACGGAGTCGAGGGAACTGCCGCCGCGGGGCGCGTTGAAAAAACAACATTCAGCAGAGCTTTCAACATTTTCTGCCGAAAAACCGCTTGCGGAAATCCACCCTGTTACGCAAAGAAGACAAAATTACACTTCCACAGGAATTCCGGAAGCCTCGGATTCTACTCCGGCAACTCTGCCTGAAGATGAAATACGCAATCTGCGTTTGCTTTCACCGCTACCACAATTTCCGCAAAAAATCCGCGTGCTCGGCCAGTTCCGTAAAACTTACATCATGGCAGAAAACGATGCAGGACTGCTGATGATCGAACAGCAAGCTCTGCACGAACGTTTGCTTTACGATTTTTATACTGAGGCACTGCAAAAAAAAGAGCTTGCACTACAGACTTTTCAGGCATCACTTTTAATTGAGCTTTCTCCGCAGGAATCAGTTTTGCTGGAACAGTCGCTGGAGTATTTGGAACTTTGCGGATTTGCCGTCAGTCCTTTCGGAGGAAGTACCTTTGCAGTGAATACAATTCCAGAAATCCTCAATGCAGAGCAAGTGGGCAAAGTGATCCGGGAAATCATCGATCGACTGGCACTTTTTGGTAAACGCAGCCAGGCTGAAGAAATTATTCGTGATATTTGCGAAGTAGTATCAACCCATGCAGCACTGCCTGCAAAGCAGGAACTGAATCTAACTGAAATGGAAATTCTGCTGGCCCAGTGGGAAGAAATGGGCAGCCCTATGAGTTCCCTGAAAGATGTTCCGCTGTTGGTGGAGTTCTCCCTACAAGAACTGGAAAGACGGATGAAACGCTGAAAATAATCCCTATTTTTCCTCCAAATACTTAATCCGTAAATTAAAACTGCAACAGTCATGGATTGAACGGATTAATGAATTGACTTGATCGTGTCGTGCTTTTGAGTGATAGAATAGTTGGGGGCAATTTGCTTAAAATCAACATTCAAAAAAATAAAATGTCAACAAAAGAACAACACCACAAACTAATAATTTTAGGTTCCGGGCCTGCCGGACTGACTGCAGCAATCTATGCGGCAAGAGCAATTTTAAAACCTGTTGTCGTCTCAGGACGTGAAGCAGGAGGGCAATTAATGATCACCTCGGATGTAGAAAATTATCCAGGTTTTCCTGAAGGTATCAAGGGTCCGGAAATGATGGATCTGCTCAAAGCACAGGCCGCGCGTTTTGGTACAGAATTTTTCAGCGGAGATGTGATTGATGTCGATTTGTCTCAACGTCCTTTTAAACTTACACTGGAAAATAAAGACACTTTAAGCTGCGATTCTTTGATCATTTCAACTGGTGCATCCGCACGCTGGCTGGGTATGGATTCCGAAAAAGAATACAGTGGTAGAGGAGTTTCCGCCTGTGCAACCTGTGACGGTTTTTTCTTCCGTGATCAAGATGTTGCGGTTGTCGGCGGAGGAGATACTGCTTTGGAAGAAGCACTCTATTTGGCAAATATCTGTAAAAGTGTCACCCTGATTCATCGACGTGATGAATTCCGCGGTAGCAAAATAATGCAGAAACGTGCCGTCGATCATGAAAAAATTTCAATATTTTGGGATACTGTCGTCGATGAAGTGCTAGGAAATCCAATGGCCGGAATGACATCACTCAAAGTTAAAAACCTTAAAACTGAAAAAGTTACAGAACATCCGATCACAGGATTGTTCATTGCAATCGGTCACTTACCAAATACAAAATTGTTCAAAAATAAATTGGCTTTGAACGAAAACGGTTATGTGAAAGTAACTCCTGGCACAACATATACCTCAGTCGAAGGGGTTTTTGCTTCAGGAGATGTACAGGATCATGTCTACCGACAAGCTGTGACAGCAGCCGGTACAGGATGCATGGCAGCGATTGACGCAGAACGCTGGCTGGCGGAACAAGCCGGTTGAAAATTTTAACGCTGCGGGCAAAAATAAAACAAAAATACCGCGGCGGAATATTAATAAAAAACAAATGAAAAAATCAACAAAACATGAACAACAAATCTTTGCTGGCAATCATTGCGGCTCAATCAGCTGTGATGCTGGGGCTGCTCTATACTCTCTGGGAACAGATATCAAATGATTTATTAATAAATGAAAATACCGCCCTTATATTAGCAGCTTTTTCTGGTGTTGCACTGGTGCTGGGCTTTGCCTTTCAGACTAAAAAGCCCCCCACTTATGAAGCAGGTGTTCGGCGTGATGGAACAGTAAAATGGTTTAACCCAAACAAAGGTTTTGGTTTCATTGAACAGGACAACGGTGACGATCTTTTTGTGCATCAGTCTGAAATAAGACAAGCCGGTTTTCGTTTTCTCAACCTTGGCGATCGTGTTGAGTTTGAAGTAGGTTCAGGCAAAAAAGGTCCTGTTGCCCTCAAAGTGATCCGCACAAAACCCGCAGATTCTGAAACAGTACCAAATAATTACGAAGAACCGGAAGAATCTCCGCTTACACAACAAGTCACAGAAACACAATTAAATTAATTATGAACAAAGAAAAACTAGTTTTAGCATATTCCGGTGGTCTTGATACTTCCGTACTCGTACATTGGCTTGATCAGCAAGGTTATGAAGTAATCGCACTTTGTCTTGATTTAGGTCAAAAAGTTGAAGACATTGATGCCATCCTCGAAAAAGGTAAAAAGGCCGGTGCCGCAAAAGTACTGGTCGAAAATGTTGAAGAGGAATTTGTAAAGGATTACGTGCTGCCTTCCATTCATTGGAATGCGCTTTATGAAGGAACTTATTTGCTGGGAACATCTTTAGCACGTCCTTTAATTTCAAAGAAGCAGATTGAAGTCGCAGAACGTGAAGGTGCGGTTGCAGTCGCTCACGGCGCCACCGGCAAGGGAAATGATCAGGTACGTTTTGAGTTAAGCTACTATGCTTTAAAACCTGATATTCAGGTAGTTGCTCCCTGGAAAATTCCGGAATTCTACCAAAAATATCCCGGTCGTACAGAACTGCTGGCTTATGCGGAAAAATATGGAATTCCGGTAAAAGCTTCCAAAGAACAACCGTGGAGTTCTGATGAAAATCTGATGCACATTAGTTTTGAATCTGGTATGTTGGAAGATCCATGGCAGGAACCGCGGCAGGAAATGTTTGAGTTATCACAGTCTCCGCAGGCTGCACCGGATGAAGCGCAAGCTGTGCTGATTGATTTTGAAAAAGGAAATCCGGTTGCGGTTGACGGTCAGGAATATTCTCCGGCAAAGCTGTTGACGCAGCTCAATGAGTTGGGTGGCAAGCATGGAATAGGCCGGATCGATATGGTGGAATCACGTTTTGTCGGTATGAAAAACCGTGGAGTTTATGAAACACCAGGAGGCACGATTTTACACATTGCGCACCGGGCGATGGAATCCATTACCTTAAACCGCGGGGTGATCAATCTCAAAGATTCTCTGATGCCGCGTTTTGCACAGTTGGCATACGATGGTTTTTGGTTTTCTCCGGAAATGGAAATTTTGCTCGACATGGTTCAAAAAACTCAGGGACCAGTCAACGGAACTGTTCGCCTGGAACTTTACAAAGGTAACTGCATGGTGACAGGACGTAAGTCGCCTAACAGCCTCTATGATGAGGACATGGCTACAATGGAAGCTGATCATGGTGCCTATGATCCAAAAGACGCTATTGGTTTTATTAAACTACACGCGCTGCCTTTACGTATACAAGCAGGTTTAAAAGCAAAATTAAAATAACAGTTACTGCTTTCTTTCAATCAAATTTCTTAACCATTAAGAAAGATGAAGTTGCAAAAATTGTATCCTCTGCTCACGCTGGTTTTTTTCCTGGCAACCTGTGTCCTGCTTTATCAGCAGTATTTTTCTACGCCTGAAAAACCGCCACTTCCTAAGACTGCAGAAATCGAACTGAAAGTAGTTCCGCAATCTCCAGAAATTGCTGTTGCAACAGCTAAAATTACGGATGAAGAAATTCAACGTTTGCTTGATGTTGAAAATGAACAGAAAGAACTTATTCTGCTCTTTGAACGGGTTTCCGCAGATCTGAAAGACGCTAGTGCTTCCAAAAAGGTTTTAGCTCAACTTATGTTGGGTCGTTCAACTTTACGTGATTTTGGCAAACGTTTTTTGAACTACAAGCTCTTCCGCAAATCAGGTGGTTTTTTGAGATATATGCGTCAAAAAACAAAAGCCTATTTGAGTGATGGACAACTTGGTGTTAATCCTTCCGGAATCAAGCAAAAGGATTTAGCGAAGTTCCGCAAAGAAATCACCAGTTGGTTGATGCTGCGTAATGACGAAGAAATTGAAGCAGTTGCGAGGTTTTTGAGTTTCTTCTTTGCCGAAACACTTTATGACATTCCAATGACTATGCTGGCCTCCAGGATGACTCCTGAACTAGAGGAGATCGATTTCAGCACACCGGTGCTGTTGGAAAACGTGCTGACGACTCCAAGCCGTGATGCCAATGGTGAAATGAATGAAAAGAAGCCGACCGCTGTGACAAAATATTCAATGGCACAACAGTTCTTTTTCCGCAGGGGGCCAAAAATATCCGAAAAAGCAGTCGTCTTTTTAAAAGCTTACCTCAGTTATACTGATCTTTGATGAAGCAGTAAAA
>JABGPG010000097.1:9835-11418 GCA_018645085.1 Deltaproteobacteria bacterium | reverse complement strand
AGCAAAAAAGCCTTCAGCCGTTTATCAAGCGGTCGTGTGGAAATGCCCTTGCGCAGTCGTATTCATATTCCGGAACAGGAGGGCGTTCTGCTGACTATGCCGGCCGCGTTGCTGGACGATGGTGAAATGGCGGTGAAACTTGTGACTGTTTTTGGTAAAAATCCGGCACGCGGTTTTCCACTGATTCACGCGGTTCTGCTTGTGTTGGATGCCGAAAATGGACAAGTTCTGTCCCTGATGGACGCTGATGTGCTGACCGCGGTCCGTACCGGTGCAGGTGTTGGCGTCGCTACTGATTTGCTCGCACCAGCGGAAGCAAACAGCGTAGCCATAATCGGCAGCGGCAAACAGGCTGTTGCGCAACTGGATGCGGTTTGCAGTGTACGTGACATTCAGCAGGCCTGGGTTTACAGTCCGAATCCGGAACATGCACAGAGTTTTGCGGAAGAAATGTCAGGCGTCGGCCCAATTCCAAAAGATGTAAGAGCAGTTTCTTCTTCAGCAAAAGCCTTAAAAGACGCAGACATTGTCTGCACCGCCACCACTTCCACTACTCCGGTCATCTCTTTTGAGCATCTCAAAACCGGCGCGCATGTAAACGCAGTTGGTTCCTTCCAGACGACTATGCAGGAAATCGACTCGGAAACAATCCGCAATGCTCTTGTGGTTGTTGATTCACGTGAATCCGCATTGCTTGAAACCGGAGATATTGTCACACCTCTCAAACAGGGCTTGATAACTCCGGAGCATATTCACGCGGAAATTGGCGAAATCATCAACGGTGCAAAAAGCGGCCGTTCCTCACAGGATCAACTTACATTTTTCAAATCCTGCGGAGTCGCGGCACAGGATGCAGTGACTGCCGCAATTGCCTTGAAAAACGCGGAGCGTGAAAATCTAGGAACACTTGCCAATTTATAAAAAATGTCCGAACTACCCAAAATAGCTGATGTTGTAATTCTCGGCGGAGGAGTTATGGGTGCCAGCACGGCATACCATTTGGCGAGCCGTGGACATAAAAACATCCTACTGCTGGAGCGTGAATCTTTTTTTGGCACAGGCGCAACCGGCCGCTGCGCCGGAGGTATTCGTCATCAGTTTAATACTGAAGTCAATATCCGCCTTTCCCAAAAAAGTCTCAGCATGATTGACTCTCTTGAGGAAGAAACCGGACAGTCTGCGCTGGTACGTAAATGCGGATATTTGTTTGTAATGACTGCTGAAAAGGACGTTTCTGTTTTCCAAAAAACCCTGAAACTTCAACACTCACTGGGTGTAAACACCGAATGGCTTTCCGGAGATGAAGTCCGCAAACTGGCGGCACCGTGTTTTTTTCCGGATGCAATCGGGGGGACTTTTAACGCGGATGACGGACTTGCTGATCCAAACAGCATTGTGATGGCATACATCAACGCCGCCCGACGTCACGGTGCGGTCTGCCTGACAGATTGTTCTGTAAACGGTATTGAAGTTGAAAAAAACAAAGTCCGGAAAGTTCACACCAGCCTCGGAACGGTTGAAACCGAAACAGTCGTCAATGCCTGCGGTCCATGGAGCGCTTTTTTCGGCAAAGAAATTGGATT
>JABGPG010000097.1:0-9735 GCA_018645085.1 Deltaproteobacteria bacterium | reverse complement strand
TGTTGCAAAAATTTTTGAATCCGGACGTCAACAGGGTGCGGACTTTACGGAAGTCTTTGTTGAGGACTCTGTTTCCTCTTCAATCAATTTACTGGATAAGAAGATTGACGAGATTAATTCCTCAAATTCATTCGGCATCGGTATCCGCTTGCTTTACGGCAACGAAGCATATTACGGATACAGTAGTGATCCGGATGAAGCGAATCTGCTGAAATTAACAAAAAATCTAGGACAATCACGTAAAGCCGGTGAAAGCGCTGGAGTTCAGCCCTTCGAACAACAGGCGATTCAGGACATTCATCATGTGGCCGTTAATCCGGAAACTGTGAGCAAGGCTGAACGTGTTGAGCTGCTGCGTAAACTGGATGAACTTACGCGTAGTCATGGATCAGAAGTCAGTCAGGTTAATGCAAATATGGCCGAAAAAAAACGCTCAGTGCTGATCGCCAATAGTGAAGGATTGTGGACAGAAGATGCACGCAGCTATTCGCGGATGCGGCTTTCAGCGGTTGCCGAAAAAGGTGATGGGCCACAAACCGCATCTGAAAGTCCAGGAGTTTTAGGCGGATATGAGTTTTTCCAGCAGCTGAATCTGGACGAATTAGCAGATAATGCCGCGCAGTCCGCATTACGAATGGCCGGTGCCGGATATATCGATGGCGGAACAATGCCGGTAATTTTGGGGAACGGATTCGGCGGTGTGATTTTTCATGAAGCCTGTGGACATCCTTTGGAAACAGAAGCGATCCGTAAAAATGCTTCACCCTTTTGTGACAAAATCGGAGAGCGTGTCGGCCGCTCAATTCTGAACGCGATTGACGACGGAACCATTGCTAACAAATGGGGTTCATGTAATGTGGATGACGAAGGAACACCCACCCAAAAAACTGTGCTGATTGAAAACGGTATTCTCAAAAATTACCTCAGTGACCGTATCGGTGCTGGACAAGTGGGTATTCCCAGAAGCGGATCCGCGAGGCGTGAGTCATACAAATTTGCTCCAGTTTCACGTATGCGAAACACCTTTATTGCTCCCGGAAATGATAATTTTGAGGAAATGCTGCGCACCATAAAATTTGGCTTATACGCCAAAAAAATGGGTGGCGGTTCGGTCAATCCCGGAACGGGAGAATTTAATTTTGCGGTTCAGGAAGGTTACGCAGTCCGCAATGGAAAAATCGCTGAACCCGTACGCGGTGCGACTCTCATCGGCAAAGGTTTCGATGTCTTGTCGCAAATTTCAATGATTGCCGATGATCTGGAATTAGCAGCCGGAATGTGCGGTGCGGCCAGTGGCTGGGTTCCAACAACAGTCGGACAACCAACCTTGAAAATTGATTCGATCCTTGTCGGTGGACGCTGATTCAACTTTTTAAATGCAGATCAACTTTAGCGAAGAATAGTTGAATGAGATATTTCGAAGAGTCCGTAGAAACTATGCAGCTGAGATGTAGTGACCATCATTTCAGCTAGTCGATAAAATATATGGTAATTTAATAATCAAAATATTTTTTAATCCTTACCGAACTTTCATATATCCTAGTAGCTTTACCCTCCATTTCCCCATACTTCTTAAAATAATATCAGTGACTGCCCTAGGTGTCATCTTCACCTTCATGTACTAAAGTTTGTACGAATTGATTGTATTTGCTGAATTTTGGTGTTGTCGTTTAATAAAAACGAATTAGCTTTGACGGTCTCGTAAAAACTCTGAACTTCATAAAATGTTAATTCGACAGTGTAAAATCTTAATGATATTAGGATAATAGCATTAAGAAAGATATTTCACTTCGCTCGAAATGACACGTTTTTGTGGCTTTATATGAATACACCAGCTTTAATAAAATATAATTATATCAATAAAGTAGTAATTTTTTACTTATTTGCATATAAATAACTTGCATTAGTAATTTTATTAAAATAAAATTCGATTAGAACTGAATGTTATTAGTTTATAATTTATTTTTTTATAAATTGCGGACATTCACAGGAGAGCTGCTTTAAATTAGGAAGAGTTACATTCATTGATTATTTAACAAACTGTTAGATGAATGGCTTTAGATTATTAATCTAAGTAAAGGAGAACTAAAATGAAAGATATGAGGGATTTTATTGTAGAAGGAGAAAAGCTGGGATTGGTCAAGCGCATAACCGCTGAAGTAGATCCATATCTTGAGCTGTCTCACATAGCGAAACTTAATGAAGAGGAACGTGGCCCGGCTTTGCTTTTTGAGAACGTGAAGGGTTACAGCACACCGGTAATTACCAGCGTTTGTACGACTGAAGAGCGTTTGGCATTCATCATGGGACAACCAAGAGATTCATCTCTTTTTGATTTGTATGACTCATGGGCCAAGCGCGGAGACAATTTGATCCCACCTACTTGGGTCGATTCTGCACCATGCAAAGAAAATATTTTGCTCGGAGACGATATCGATCTCTACAAATTCCCGATTCCACATTATTATCCTCTTGATGGCGGGCCATATTACGGAACAGCACATTTTATCATCACCAAAGACCCAGACTCAGGTTGGGTGAATTTAGGCACCTACCGTAGTCAGTTGCTTGAAAAAGATAAAATCGGTACGCAGTTTATCAAAGGCAAACACGCAGACATCATGCTCAAAAAGTATCAGGCTCGTGGTGAAAAAATGCCGGTAGCCTCTATCAGCGGCTGCGATCCGTTGCTGTTTATTTTGGGTGCCTCTCGGGTTTCAGCCTTCGTTTCTGAGTATGATGTAGCTGGCGCATTACGCGACGCACCTGTGGATGTGATCAAAGGAGAAACGGTCGATTTGCCGATACCTGCAACCGCGGAATATGTAGTGGAAGGTTACGTGGATCCTGAAGAATTCTACGAAGAAGGGCCTTTTGGTGAATATACAGGATACTATTCCGGAGTCGGAACCGATCCCAGAAATTTCATTCAAATCACTTGTATCACCCACCGCAATAACCCAATTCACTGGGGAACTACAGTCGGACGGGCAGTAACCGACACTCACATGACGATGGCACTCTCATACGGAGCCACCCTCTGGCAGCAATTGAACAACATGAAAATTCCTGGATTGAAATCCTGCTACTGTCCGCCGGAAGGTTCAGGAAGATTCTTAGCTATTATCTCCATGACACAAATGTATCCAGGACACGTTGATCAAGTTTTGACTGCCGCCATTTCCACAGAAATGGGTGCATACGGCTTGAAAACAGTAATCGTGGTGGATGACGATATTGACCCGTGGGACATATCACGTGTGATGTACGCTCTCAGTTTTCGCTTTCAACCCAATCGTTCGCAAGTTATCAAACGCGGGCGTTCAACTCCTCTTGATCCGTCATTACCGATCAGTGCAAGGGAAATTACTGGAAGACTCTTGATGGACGCGACTATACCGTATGAGTGGAAGGAAAAACCCATTCCAATTGAACTCGATGCGGAAGTAGTGAAAAAAGTCAAAGCACGTTGGTCTGAATTGGGGCTTTGAATATATTTATAAGCCACCGATTTACGCAGATGGCTACTGATAAAATGGTTACTGATTAATGGTTGATGGCTGACGGTTTTGTAATTTAAGTAATACACCGTCAGCCAGTTTTTATCCGTGAAAATCTGTGGCCTCAAAAATATAAAAAGAAATGGAACGAAAAATCAAAGGTATTGTTTTTGACATTGACGGTTGCGTGGCGCGGGGAAATAAGGCAATTCCGGGCGTTCCGGACACTATGGCAGAGTTACGCCGACGCAATATCCGCTTCGCCTTTTTGACAAATGACAATCAAAATACAAGACATTTTCTAGCAGAAAAACTGACAAACATGGGCATTCCGGCGCATGAAGACGAGGTCTTAACTTCGGCTATTATTGCTGCCCGCACCGTTCGTGAACTCCATCCGAAAAGTAAAATCCTTGCCTTCGGCGGTCCGGGATTGATGGAGGCTTTGGGTGAACAAAATTTGGATTTGCTGAATCACGAACAATTTATGGAAGCCGAAGTGGTGGTAATGGGCAAAGACCCGAATTTTTGCCAGCAAAGTTTGATTTTGGCATCAAAAGCGATTTGGAATGGCGCCGATTTTATTGCCACGAATTACGATCCCAAAATTCCGGTTGCCGACGGATTTGTTCCGGCGACCGGGCCGTTTATCAAAGCTGTCGCTTATGCCACCGGTAAGGAGCCGTTGGTAACCGGAAAGCCCTCTAAATGGTCTGGAGAAATGGCGATGAAAGTTCTCGATGTTCCTCCGGAAAACGGTGCTGTTGTCGGAGACCGTTTGCAACAAGATATTGCGATGGGCAAGGTTGCCGGACTTTTTACGGTACTGGTTTTGACCGGCGGAACTACTCCGGAAGAAGCAGAAAACCCTCCGCCAGATTTGATACCGGATTTGATCTTGCCGGATGTGAATCATTTGTTGGAATACCTTGATTGAATTACCAGAAAAACTGGCACACTTCCTAAGTGAAGGTGCCCCGGCTTTGTTGTTGACTGTCGGGAGAGACGGATTCCCCAATACGGCTTACACTTGGACTTTGGCTCCGGACACAAAGCGGATTAGATTTACGGTGGATCAGGGAAAAAGAACTCTTGCTAACTTACGGCATAATGATACTTCAGCGTTGCAAATCGTCGGTTCCGGAGATGTACTTTATTTAGTCAAGGGCCATTCACAGTTGATTAAAGAACGTATCGAAGCGGCTCCTTTTCTAATTGCGATGATGGAAATGGTTCCCGTAGAAATCAAAGATCAATCGTGGGCGGATGTTGTTGTTGAACCGCTCTGTTATAAATGGCCAGAAGCACAACGTGAAGAAAAACTGCTAATGGAAAATACAATATATACGGAAATGTTGAGTGTTGAAGTAATGGAAAAATGATGTTCATTGGCTGATTTCAGGCCAGCCCGATTTTTTTATGCTAATAAAATAAGAGGTTAAAATGAAAGATGATATTGACAGTGAGTTTATTCTTTGTTTTGATTGCGATTCTCATGACAGGTTTCTCATCGGCGGAAAAAACGCCAGCCTTTGTGAATTGACAACTGCCGGAATTCGTGTTCCACCAGGTTTTGCAGTGACAACGCAGGCCTACAAGAAATTTCTTGAACACACCGGTTTAGGCAAAGAAATCAAGAAGACACTTGATAAACTCGATATTGAAGATGTTAACGCAGTCGAACAAGCAAGCCGAGATATTCGCAGTAAGATGCGGGTGACTCCAGTCCCTTCCGAAATACAAGTCTCAATTCTTGAAGCCTACTCCAATTTATGTGAATGCTGTAACGTCGTTGATTTGCCTGTCGCCGTACGTTCCAGCGCCACCGCAGAAGATTTGCCAGGAGCCTCATTTGCCGGACAGCAGGACACATTTTTGTGGGTATGTTCCGGTGAAAATGTACTCAAACAAACCGTAGACTGTTGGTCCAGTCTCTTTACCGCCCGTGCTCTTTCTTATAGACATCGCATGAATTTTGTTCATGAGGACGTTTTTATCAGCGTCGGCATTCAGAAAATGGCCAATTCGAAAACTGCAGGAGTAATGTTTACTCTCAATCCGATAAACGGTGATCGTTCAAAAATTGCCATCGATGCGAGTTGGGGCTTAGGCGAAAGTGTTGCATCAGGAGAAGTAACTCCAGATAATTTTTTGGTGGATAAAGTAACACTCGAAATACGCCAACGCACACCATCAAACAAATTAATTGAATATATTCCAAACCACAAAACTGGGAAAGTTCATAAAACTGCGGTTACCAACGAACTTCAAAAAGCGATTTGTTTAAGCGATGAGGAAGTTATTGCTCTTTCAAAATTGGCTAAACAAATTGAAAAACATTACGGCACACCACAGGATATCGAATTTGCAATCGATCAAGATATTCCTTTTCCGGAAAACGTGATGATTGTGCAAAGTCGTCCTGAAACTGTGTGGAGCAGGAAAAAACCTGTTTCGGTCAGTAACGGACGTCAGGTGGGCATGAGCGGAATGGTGGACACTTTGATTGCAGGAGTTCGGTTGCAACAAGGTAATAAATAGGAGGCAACAAAAATAATCTTTAACCAAAACGGGAGGAATAAACATAAATGTATCAGTGTTGAGGGGGCACTTTAATTTGTTCTAAAAGTTAGTTCTTTTAGGATGTTACGAACACAGTAATATTGGAGATTCTATCCTAGTCAACAATAGTTTCTGTTTCCCAAAACCTATCATTTAAAAAAAGAGGTAACATGTCAACAAAAGGCGATGGACGTTTTCCTAATCCGTTTGAAATTGAAACTCCAGCCGGAGCAGAAGGTTGGGAAGAACTTTACCCTTACTATACTGTTTTCAGTGAAGATCGTCGTGAGGATGAAGAAAATGCTTTTTGGTTTCAAGATGGAATGCATTGGCGCGAAGTACTTTATCCGTTTGACAGCATTTTTATGGAATTTGCCATCAAATCACTTTCGCAATATAATACCCATTTTTATGTCATTCCACCTGCGTTAGGGATAGATTTCCGTATACTGAACGGTTACACCTACCTGACACCTGTGGGAGTTGCGGATCCTAAAGAAATTGAGGCGAGGATTCCATTATTTATGGAAAGGGCAGGATATTATTTCCAGAACTGGGATAAGCTATATGATCAGTGGAAAGTTAAAATCAAAGGGGTAATTGCTGAAATGGACGCTCTTGAATTTGCTCCCTTGCCAGAATTGGAAGATATGGAGTGGATCAAAGAGGGTCGCGGATTAAGCAGCAGTTATGATCTGATGTCAAATTACAATAAGCTGATCGATTTCGGACTCAAGGGCTGGCAATACCATTTCGAATTTTTGAATCTTGGCTATGCGGCTTATCTTGATTATTTTGGTTTTTGTAAACAGGTTTTTCCCGATATATCTGATTTGTCAATTGCCAAAATGGTGGCTGGAGTTGATATAGAATTGTTTGAACCAGATGAAAAACTGAAAGCATTGGCAAAATCTGCCGTTGAATTGGGCGTGGCGGATAGTCTTAAATCCGGTACAGCCGAAGAAGCATTGACCCGGGTGGCTAGTGTACCAAATGGTTCACAGTGGCTGCAGCAATTTGAGGATGCAAAAGATCCCTGGTTTAACTTTTCAGGTGGTACAGGTTTTTATCATCATGATCCGGTCTGGATTGATGATCTTGATGTCCCCTTTACCTACTTGAGAAACTATATTGAGAAAGTAGAAGCCGGTGAAGATATTGCACGTCCAACTGAAGCACTACGTGTAGAACGTGACCGTATTGCGGAAGAATATGCTGGTTTGTTGAATACAGATGAAGACCGCGAGACGTTTCAAGGCAAACTGGGTTTGGCTCGGACTGTATTTCCCTATGTGGAAAACCATAACTTTTACGTTGAACATTGGCATCATTCTGTTTTCTGGCGTAAAATGCGTGATTTGGGTAAGGTCTTTGTGGAAGCCGGATTTACGGCTGAAATAGATGATATATTTTACCTGCGTCGCGATGAAATTCCTGAAGCTTTATTCGATATGAGTTCAGGATGGGCAGTCGGAAATCCATCGCGCGGCCCCAAATATTGGCCCGCTGAAGTCGAACGGCGCAAAGGAATTGTCAATGCCTTGCGGGAATGGACTCCACCACCGGCATTAGGTGAACCACCGGAAGTTGTTACAGAGCCTTTTACAATTATGCTTTGGGGAATTACCAGTGAAAGTATTAATACTTGGTTGGGTGGCGGAGATGGCGACACCTTGAAAGGCTTTGCTGCATCTCCTGGAGTAGTTGAGGGAATAGCGCGTGTTCTAAAAGATTCCTCTCAAATAGACCAACTTAAGGAAGGTGAAATATTGGTTGCTTCAATTACAGCTCCAAGCTGGGCACCGATTTTTTCACGTATCCAAGGCACAGTTACCGACATTGGCGGAATGATGTCTCATGCTGCTATTGTCTGCCGGGAGTACGGTCTGCCTGCAGTTGTTGGTACTGGGTTTGCTACCCAGAATATCAAAACAGGTCAGAGAATCCGAGTTGACGGTGATGCCGGTACGGTGACAGTTTTGTGAATTTTTTGGACGCAGATTAGCAAAAATTTATATGATAAATACTCAGCAAAATCTGCGTCCCTCAATTGAGAGACTTGGGGAGGGCATTTACCAGGAATTATACGAACTGGCAAAACCTTATTTGGATACCCGGAGCAACGACATCCATACAAGGATTGCTTTTACTTGTGCTAAAGAGTTGTTGAAATTTTATCCGGATGCCGATCAAGCCGTAGTTTTAGCTGCGATCATTCTGCATGATGTGGGTTGGAAAATGGTTCCTGAAAGCCGACAGCTCACTGCCTTTGGCCCCAAAATGAAAGACCCTGATTTGAGGCGTGTTCATGAGGTTGAGGGAGTCCGGATTGCTTCTGAAATCATGGTTGCGGCTGATTATGACTTTAGCAAGAGAGAGGAAATTTTGCTTATTATTGAAGGACATGATTCTCGAGATACGGCACTTTCACTCAACGATAAATTATTGAAAGATGCTGACAAGTTGTGGAGATTCACCCAGACGTCAGTTGAAATTTATCATCAACGTTTTTTAATGGGTTTACAAGAATACATGGACTGGTTGGAAGGCCGGATTGAAAACTGGTTTTTTACTCCGGAAGCCGATAGACTTGCCCGTGAAACATTGGCGGAATTGCAAATGAACTTAACTTAAACCCTGTTTATAGTATAAAATGCGACGACTTGTCATTGGAGTGGCCGGAGCGAGCGGAGTAATATATGCAGTTAGATTACTTGAGGTTTTGCGTGAAGTGAAAGATGTAGAAACGCATCTGGTCATCAGTGAAGCTGCACTTCAGACTATCGCATACGAAACCGATTCCAGCCTGGAAGAGGTTGTTGAATTGGCGGACGTGCGGCATCCGATTAATAATATTGCCGCTTCGATTTCGTCCGGTTCTTTCAAAACTATGGGCATGGTAGTTGTTCCCTGTTCCATGAAGACTTTGTCCGGGATTGCCATGTCTTTCAGCGACAATCTGCTTTTACGTGCAGCAGATGTGACTTTAAAAGACCGGCGCCCTCTTGTTTTGCTTCCGCGTGAAACACCTTTGCACTTAGGGCACTTACGGTTGATGGTACAGGTGGCAGAAATGGGAGCAATTATGCTGCCGCCGATGCCAGCTTTTTATCACCGACCTAAAACAGTTGATGACATCATCAATCAAACCGTCAACCGCATTCTTGACGTTTTAAATATCGAATTGCAAAACGATTTATTTGAACGCTGGACCGGCCCGCCTGCTTGATATGAAGCTGCGGGATAAAGTTTTAGCATATTTGCATTCTTGCAATGTTCTCACTCTGGCCACCAATGGTGAGGACGGCCCGTGGGCGGCTGCGGTGTTTTACGTCAACAATGATTTCAACTTATTCTTTTTATCAGACCCTGCTACCCGCCACGTCCTCAACATCAACCTTAACCCCCAAGTTGCTGCTACTATCCAGAAGGATTATAAGGATTGGAAGAAAATTAAAGGAATTCAGTTAGAAGGGGAAGTCCGAGAAGTAACCGGTGCAAAAAAAGCCGAGGTGATTGCGCGCTATTTGATAAAATTCCCAGTGATAGGAAAGCAAACTCCAATTGAAATCAGCCAGGCCATGAGTAAAGTTGATTGGTATACGCTGATACCGTCTGCAGTTTATTTCATCGACAACTCACTCGGTTTGGGGCACCGTGAAAAAGTAAATCT
>JABGPG010000256.1 GCA_018645085.1 Deltaproteobacteria bacterium | reverse complement strand
TTATATTGCTTTGCGCAGGATTGGTGGCAGGCGGACACATGAAATTTACTTTTTTTCCAAAAATAGATCGCGATGACATTGCAGTCACCGCACGAATGCCTTTTGGTACTCCGGCCTCGGTCAGTCGTGAAGTTGAAGAAAAAATGTTGCGTAGCGCAGAAAAGTTGCTCCGTGAATATGAAGCTGAAACCGGACAACCTGTTCATGATGGAATTTACAGTACTGTCGGAAGGGGCGGTGCTAACAACACTTCGGTACGAGTTTATCTGAAGCCTCTCAATGAACGAAAATTTGCGGCAGTCGAATTTTCAAGAAGATGGCGCAAAGAAATGGGAGAAGTTGCCGGAATTGAAGCACTCAACATCCGTGCGCGGCATTCGATGGGCTCAAATTACGATATTGATCTGCAACTAAGTCACCCAGATACAAATAAACTTTTGGTCATCGTCGAGCAATTTAAAGAAAAATTGGGTGAATATCCAGGAGTAAGTAACATTGAAGACAGTACCGAAGACGGAAAACGTGAAGTGCAATTACGTCTCAGTCCGGCTGGACGAACTTTGGGTTTAAGTACACAAGAATTGACTCAGCAAATTCGAGCTGCTTTTCAAGGCGTTGAAGTTTTTAAATTGTTGCGAGATAGCGATGAAGTGAGTGTTAAACTACGCTTACCGTTTGAGGAACGCCGATATTTGCGGGATTTGGAGGATTTGGTAATCTTGTCTCCAACCGGAAAACTATTGCCTTTGAGGCAAGTGGCTGAGTTAAAATACGGTCAATCTTACAGTGCCATCCGGAGAATCGACGGACGGCGAATTGTGAGCGTAAGGGCGTTGGTGGATTCCGGAGTGGCTAACACAGGAGAAATCCAAAGCTCCATCAAACAAGAACTTTTGCTGAATATTAAAAGTCAAAATCCGCAATTGCAATATTCATTTGAAGGCGCACACCGTGCGCAAACCAACACAATGGACGGTGTAAAACAAGGCGGTATTGTAGCCTTGCTCTTGATTTACAGCTTGTTGGCGTTGCAGTTCCGGAGCTATTTCCAACCTGTTATAATCATGACTGCAATTCCGTTTGGAATTGTTGGAGCACTTCTAGGGCATTTGCTGATGGGTTACAGTTTGAGCGTCATCAGCATTTTGGGAATTGTCGCATTGACCGGAATTGTGGTCAACGATTCACTGATTTTAGTGGATTTCATCAACCGTACCCGCGAGAGAGGAACTCCAATTCGACAAGCAATTGTTGAAGCCGGAGTGCGCCGTTTCCGGCCAATTTTATTGACCACACTTACTACCTTTTTCGGTTTGCTTCCAATGCTTTTTGAGCAATCCTTACAAGCAAGATTCTTAATTCCAATGGCTATCAGTTTAGCGTTTGGCGTGTTGTTTTCAACTTTTGTGATCCTCGTTTTGATTCCAGTACTTTACATGATTTTGGAAGATTTCAAAGGACTTGTGAGCAAGGAACCTAAAAATACGTTCGTGGTTCCTGAGATACCATAATGCATCAAAGAGCGAAAGGGTAAAATGAAAACAAGCTTGAAGTTGGCTCATGTTCATCAAGAAACTCTGGAAGCTCATTTGTTGAAAGAACACCTCCTAGAAGTGGACTCCCTAGCTTCCAGGTTTGCGGAATCATTCGGGAATGCGGCTCGGACGCAGATTGAAACTGGTAATAAACAATCTCTATAGTATAATCTCCACTTGTCTCCCGAGCTACGGCTAGGTGAGTGATGAAACAGTGGACTACCTGCCATATATAACGTATTAAATATAACGCTTGTTATTTAACTGATGATGTTATTAAATGTACTATGATTGCTTCCTTTCGCTGCCATAAAACAGAATCTCTTTTTGAAGGTGTCTGTCCAAAACATTTTCGATCTTTCAGAACACAAGCAGAAAGAATATTGCAAATGGTGGATTCCGCAACTGAAGTACAAGACCTTCGCAGTCCTCCCGGAAATCGACTTGAAAAATTGCGGGGTGACCGTGCTGAATTTTGGAGTATCCGGATTAATTCTCAGTGGAGACTTTGCTTTGAGTGGCGAAACGGAGAAGCATTGAATGTAGAAATTGTTGATTATCATTAAAGGAGACAATATGCCTGTAAATAAAATGCGACCGATACACCCAGGAGAAATACTGCTCGAAGAATATCTTAAACCGTTGAAAATGAGTGCGAATGCGTTGTCAATTGCGTTGCGTATTCCTGCTCCGCGAATCAATGATATTGTTCGTCAAAAACGTGGGTTGAGTGTGGACACTGCTTTAAGGCTGGCTAGGTATTTTGGGAGTACAGCTCAGTTTTGGCTCAATCTGCAAACTGCTTATGAGTTAAAAAAAGTTGAGCAACAAATAGGAGCTTCCATTCAGAAGGAAATTTTTCCACGTCAAGTTGCCTGAGCTGAACTTGAAATTTTGTACTTTTAGATTTAGACATGATTACAAGATTGATGCATTCGAAATTAGTTGTCATTCCCGCGAAAGCGGGAATCCAGGAACATGTAAGTATCTGAAATAATGGATTCCCGCTTTCGCGGGAATGACAAACATTTGTGTCGTTATGACTTTTTTCGGGACCATCAAGATTGACCTGAAAAAATAAAAAACTTCTCTAAAAGCTCAATTTTAGACCGAAAACAGCTGGGGTTTT
>JABGPG010000222.1 GCA_018645085.1 Deltaproteobacteria bacterium | reverse complement strand
ACAAGTTTGATTCGCAGATTAACTACTGCTAAACTAACAAAATAATAGATCGCTTTTCAGCTTGATTGATATTGCAAGATTCAGCATCATGGTTGAGGATTGTCTGTTTGTAAAAGCTGTGTTATTCTCAAAAGCTTAGGGCAATCATTTCAAGAACATGTTTTTTTAATCTAAACTGAAGGAGGCGCCATGCGTTTCATAAAAATAATCACATTAGTACTTTTCCTTTCTGCCTTTGCGCTGCAACCGGCTTTTGCGAAAAAAATTCCCCTGGGAATGCTGGTTGAAATTCAAGGAAAAATTGAATACAGCAAGAATGGTAAGCGCTGGAAAAAAGTACGTCGTAACAAGTTTGTCTATAAAAATTATTTAGTCAAGGTTGGTGCAGACAGTACAATCAAGTTTCTGAATCAAAAAACTAACGAAACCACTCTGCTTACTGCCAACTCCAAAGTAAAAGTTACTGCAGACGGTTTGGAAGTAATTGAAGGTAGTCTTGGAGATAAAAGTTCCGGTGGCGGTTTGTTGTCCGGATTGTCCAAGCAGTTTTCAAAGACTCAGAAATACACGACCGTACGACGCGCGGCCAAAAAAGAAGGTATCGACCTCAAACTGGCAACCAACACCGTTTCCGCGGATTTCTCGGAACTGGCATGGGAATCCGCCGGTGCTGATTATGCTTACCGCTTACACTTGGGCAACAAGGATCGTAAAACCAAAACCTGGACAGATTCTGCTGTTTATGAAGTTCCTTCAACAGGAGATGGGGTTGTACGTACAAGTATAAAACCGATCAGCGAAAAACAAAAATATTTTGTTGAAGTATTGGACGGCAGCGGAACAGTGGCTTTCACCACTAAAGCCGCAAACCTGAAGGTGCTTTCCGGAAAGAAACTGGCCAAGTTTGAAGAACTAAAAGGTCAATTTAAAAGCATGGACGAGAGTGGATTTATGTATGCAGGTTTGCTCAAAGATAGCGGGTTGCTGGTTCCAGCTTTAGACGAATACACTAACTTTTTCACAGAATTTTCAGATGACGAAGACATCAATGAACTGCGACCATTCTTGATCGAAGTTTATTCCCGCCTGCGTCTGGCACATCTGAAGTCAGTTGAATTAAAGAAGTACGAATCCGCAGAGTAATTCTCGGCATTCCGGATTTATAAGGAGCCGTGAAAACGGTTCCTTATTCCAGTTCAGTTCCTCCTTAAATTCCCTCAACTTAAAGCAGTGCTTCCGGGACTAAGTTTTTGGCTTCCGGAAAACGTTCAGTCCATTTCCCAACTTCTTCAGCAAATATTTCCACCTGTTCCGGAGCCGATGCTGCAAAACGTCGTGGATTGTTCAGCACCGCTGAAATTTCATTAAAGTCCAAAGGTACACGTTCATCATCCGCAAGGCGCTGAGCGAGGTCATTTTCGCTTATCTCTCCATTACGCAGGGCTTCTGCGACAACTACCGCATGCTCCTTGATTGCTTCATGCACACTTTCCCTTCCGCCGCCTTTTCGCACTGCCTCCATCAATAAAGAGGTGGATGCCAGAAAGGGCAGATACTGTTTTAATTCCTGCGCGATTGCTGCTTCATAAAATCCCATTTCAGCGAGTACAGTAAGCACCGCTTCTAGTTGTCCGTCCGCCGCGAAAAAAGCTCCGGGAAGTGCAACACGTCGTACTACCGAACATGAGACATCTCCTTCATTCCACTGATCTCCGCTTAATCCGGAAAGCATTGTGCCGAAACCATTGAGGATCTGGTGAAATCCGTTGATACGTTCTGAGGTGCGGGCATTCATTTTATGAGGCATTGCGGAAGAACCAACCTGTCCCTGCTGAAATCCTTCACCGGCTAATCCTTGGCCAGCCATCAAACGCAGAGTCCGTGCAAAATTCGAAATCCCGGAACTGAGTGCAATCAACGCACGTACGGTTTCCACATCAAGACTGCGTGGATAAACCTGTCCCACTGCGTTAAAAGACGCACTGCAGTCCAAATGTTTCAGTATCTGTTCACCAAGTTGCTTTACTTTTTTTTCGTCACCATTCAGTAAAACCAACTGATCAAGCCGCGTTCCAACCGCACCCTGCAAACCACGCAGCGGATAATTTTCAATCAGATGATCGAGCCGTTTTAAGGCAAACATAATTTCTTCTCCGAACATTGCCAGACGCTTGCCCAAAGTTGTTGGCTGAGCCGGAACATTATGGGTGCGTGCGACGAGCATGATATCTTTAGTGCGTAAACTCCACAACGAAAGTTGATGCAGCACAGTCACAGCTTTGCTTCTCAACAAACGCAGTGAACGCAGAATTTGCAATTGTTCAACATTATCCGTTAAATCCCGGCTCGTCATACCTTTATGAATCTGTTCATGACCTGCCAACTCACAAAATTCCTCGATACGTGACTTAACATCATGCCGTAATTTACTTTCTCTATCAGCAATACTTTCCAGGTCAATCTGCTCCAGTACTTGCTCGTATGACTCAATCGCGGGCTGCGGAATATCAACACCTAAATTCCGTTGTGCTTTCATCACTGCAATCCAGAATTCACGTTCCAGGCGGACTTTTCCTTCGGGAGACCAGATGGCGGAAATTTTGGTGCTGGCGTAACGTGCGGCAAGAATATCGGGAATCATTTTTCGTTGCTGGTTTGAGGTTGG
>JABGPG010000120.1 GCA_018645085.1 Deltaproteobacteria bacterium | reverse complement strand
CGAATTCTCTATGCATCTTTCTGGGAAGCCTACCGTAACTTTTGGAGCATGAACAGCGGTGGTCCGGACAGCAGCCTTTACCGATCAACAGACGGTGGAGATTCATGGACTGAGATCACTAACAATCCCGGACTTCCAAAAGGTACAAAAGGGAAAATTGGCGTCAGTATTTCTCCGGCACAAAGCGGACGGATCTGGGCTATTATAGAAGCAGAAGAAGCCGGACTTTATCGTTCAGACAACGGTGGTGATAGTTGGATTAAAACTTCCGGAAATCGTGATTTGATCCACAGACCTTGGTATTATTGTCACGTTTTCGCTGATCCTCAACACGCGGACACGGTTTATATCACCAATCTGCAAATGTGGAAATCAACCGACGGCGGAACTAATTTTTCTGAAATAACCACTCCGCACGGTGATAATCACGACCTCTGGATCGACCCAAACAATACGCAACGCATGGTACAGGGCAACGACGGAGGTGCTTGTGTTTCTTACAACGGAGGCGAAACATGGTCCACGATTTATAACCAGCTCACAGCGCAGTTTTACCGAATGGACATTGACAATGAATTTCCTTATCGGGTTTATGCCACGCAACAGGACAACACGAGCATCAGTGTTCCAAGTGCCAGTGCCTATGGTGCAATTACGCTACAGGAAAGCACTTTTCCCGGAACAGGTGAAAGTGGATTCATTGCGGTTAAACCCGATGATTCGGACATTGTTTACATCGGCGCGGTCGGCAGTTCTCCCGGTGGAGAAGGCGCACTTCAGCACTACAATCACAAAACAAAACAATTGCGTCTCGTCAATATCTGGCCCGAAGAAAAATACGGCTGGGCTCCTAAAGATTTGAAATACCGCTTTTCTTGGACCTTCCCGATTTCCTTTTCGCCACACGATACCGGAACAGTATACACCTGCGGGAATCATGTCTTCCGCACAACGAACGAAGGTCATAGTTGGGAAAATATAAGTCCGGACTTGACCCGAGCGGATGAGAGCAAACTTCAAGTTTCCGGTGGTTTAACCATTGACAGCAGCGGTGCAGAACACTACGCCAGCATTTCAACTTTTGCGGAATCGCCTCACCAACCCGGAATTTATTGGACTGGTAGCGATGACGGATTAGTTTACACTTCTCGGGACGGCGGAAAAAATTGGCAAAATATCACTCCGCCCAATCTTCCGGAATGGTCGTATATTTTCTGCATTGAAGTTTCCGTGCATGATCCGGAAACTGTTTTTCTTTCGGCCACACGCTACAAACTGAATGATTATCGCCCCCTGCTTTATAAATCAACAGACGGTGGACAAAACTGGAGTAGCATAAACGGTGACTATCCAAAAACTGAAATCAGCAGGGTTATCCGCGAAGATCCAACTTGCCCTGGTTTGTTGTACGTCGGTGCTGAAACCGGAATTTTTATGAGTTCCAATTCCGGAAAAAACTGGCAAAAACTTGGAGGCAACTTTCCGGTTGTTCCTGTTTACGATCTGAAAATTAAACAAGATGATTTGGTCGTCGCCACACATGGACGCTCTTTCTGGATTCTGGATGACCTGACTCCGTTGCGGGAATTCGCCAGCAAATCTTCCGGAAGCACAAAAGAAGATTCCGGCGATGTCCAGTTTTTTGCGCCACGCACAACCTTCCGCCGTACCTTAAACTGGAGCGTTAACCTCTTTCTTGGAGACGGAAAAAACTACAGTCCGGATTTTGGTTTACCCGGAACACATTATCTAGAGACCACAGCGGAAGGTGAAAAACGTTTCCGTTATTTGGATATGGGTGAAAATCCTCCGGAAGGGGTGATTGTAAATTATTTTCTGGAATCCATTCCTGAACAACCTTTGGAATTAATTATCTTAGACGCCGGAGGAAAGGAAATAGAACGCTTTTCAAGCAAAATACCTGACTCTGACCCTAAAGAAAAAAGCGATAAACAAGATGAAGAAAAGCCAAAGTTACCGCTTAAACTGGGATTTAACCGTTTCGTTTGGAATATGCACTACCCCGGACCTGAAGTGAAAATTGATAAAGCACTGGAAAAACCGGGTTATCAGCAGTTGGGACGTATCGCACCATTTGGTGGAGGCTCCAGTAGTGGTCCAGTCGCGTCTCCCGGAAACTATCAAGTACAGTTAAAAACGGGGAAGCATGAAATTACTCATTCATTTGAAATCATTAAAGATCCACGTTTAAAAACCACTGCTGAGGATTTTTCTGCACAATTTGAACTGTGGTCGAAAATCCGAAATAGTGTTTCAGCAATAAACTCCGCAATCAACAAAGTGCGGAAGATAAACCTGCAAATTACGGAGTTGCTGTCACGTGATATTTTCAGTGGGACTGACACTGAAAAAGCATTAACCGCAGTCAGGAAAGCCGCGGAATTGCTAATGAATAATTTTAGTGAGATTGAAAATCAATTGACACAAAACCAATACGAAACCCCATCAGATCGACTGCGTCACCCAACCATGCTCAAGGAAAGAATGGAAGCTTTGGTCAGCGTGGTTTCGGTTTCTGATGCCTCTCCTCCCGAACAGGCGCATGCTGTTTATGAAGACTTGAGCGCCAAGATTGAGAAGCAGCTCACGCAGTTGAAAAAGCTCGAAGAAAAGGAACTTCCTCAACTCAACGAGCAAATTGAACAAG
>JABGPG010000027.1 GCA_018645085.1 Deltaproteobacteria bacterium | reverse complement strand
AATTATTAAGCTGATTTAATTCTTCAAGCGGTAGGAATATGGTAGCGGTAACCAACACCGTAAACTGAAACTATGCATTCTTCTACACCATGTTTAGCAAGTTTCCTGCGTAAATTTTTTACATGTGTGTCGATGGTACGGTCATAACCTATAAAATCGTAGCCCTGCACTTTGTTCAATAATTCTTCACGCGTAAATACACGTTCCGGTCGTGACATCAGTACTTTCAACAAACCAAACTCAACTGGTGTAAAATCAACTTCTTTACCACTAACCCAAATTTGATGAGTTTCTTCGTCCAGTTTCAGGATACCTGCATTGAGCGTATTTTCCGGAACAGGAGGTTGAGCGGCACGGCGTAAAACAGCCTTTACTCTGGCCACTACTTCACGCGGACTGAAGGGTTTGCTAACGTAATCATCCGCGCCTAACTCCAGTCCTAACAAGCGGTCGATTTCTTCTGTTTGTGCAGTCACCATAATGATCGGTACTTGGGAAAATTGCCTCAGCCCTCTGCAGACTTCAATTCCATGCATTCCCGGCAGCATCAGATCCAGTAGGATCATCTCAACTTCATTTTTTTTAACCCATGGTATCACTTCATCTCCACGCAGGAGGATGTGAGTTTCATAACCCGTTTGTCTAAGGTAATCGCTCAACAGTTCCGCAATTTTTTTTTCATCTTCAACAATAAGTATTTTAGTCATTTTTTTATTCATTGTTATTCAGGATCTACTGCAGTTTCTATGTTAATCACCATACGCAAACCATGAGGTTCAACCGATTCCGCATGAATGCTGCCTCCATGAGCTTCAATTAAATTTTTGCAAATCGCGAGCCCAAGCCCGCTTCCACCTGTTTCACGATTCCTGGAAAAGTCTGTGCGGTAAAAACGATCAAACAGATTGCTCAACGCATCTTCAGGCACACCCTGACCTGAGTCTTCCAAAATCAGCGTTAAACTATCCGCCGTAATTTTGCTGCGTGCTGTCAAAGTAGCAGGAGAGTTAACATAACGCACCACATTTTCCAGCAAGTTCAGGAATACCTGCCTGAAACGATCCGGATCAACCATCGCGGTTTTTCCGGATTGCTGCGGTAATTGGTTTTGAATAGTGATTCCACTTTCCGCCAGCCGATCTGCATATTGTTCCAGTGCTTGTTGAAGAAGTTTAACAGGATCCAGTTCCACTTTACATAAATTAAGTTGGCCTGCTTCGGCACGGCTGAGTAATTTTAGATCATCCACAATACGTGCTAAATGCAGTACTTCTGCATGAAGAGATTCAAAACGTTCCGGATTTGGTTCTCGAATACCGTCCTGCATTGCTTCAATTTCTCCACGCAGCACTGACAAAGGAGTTCCAAGTTCATGTGAAATATCCGAAATCCATTGTTGACGTTGTTGTTCAAATGAATCAAGAGTTTCGGCCATTTCGTTAAAATCCGCAGCCAGTAGACCAAACTCATCAGACGAATTGATTGTTACACGAGTATCAAAACGCCGTTCTGCGATTGCGTGAGTACCTTCCGTCAATTTTCGTACTGGACGCAATAGATAACGTGACAGCAAAAACGCAATCAATGCCGCAGTAAGTACTGCAGCAACCGCCAGAATTCTTAGCATCTGTTGCTGTTGTCGCAAAAAGTGCGCATGACGTGAGCGTTCCATTGCGCCCTCAGTTACCATACCCAGCCAGCCGACAACTTTACCTTGATAGCGTAGTGCTTTAAATAAATCAGGTTTACGCTTCAGCTCCGGCCCCCAGAGTGGCTTTTGTTTTGCGTCCATTAAAATCAATATTTCTCCTGCACCGTGGTTATTTGACGAATAACGTCGTGAAGGACGGATTTGCGGGTCTTGGTTTCGTCTGCGGAGTGGAAGTCGACGCTGCATCATTTGGTGCTCCTGCATTGAACCCTTGCCCAGAAAGATCCAGTCTTGAGAAATCATCATATCCGGTCCTGGAAATCCAAGTTGAAAAAATTCATAAGACCTCGAAGGAGTCCGAAAACCTAAGCCCCTGAGCCAGCGTTGAGGTGATTGCCCTTTGAGTTTCCAGCTTTTGGACTCAGCATATTCTGCTTCCAAAACACCGGCAACAGCCTCAAAACGCTCACGGTCAAATTCCCGTACATATTCTTCAAAGTTTCTAGAAACACTGAAATGTATGGCACCCGCCATTACTCCAACAATGACTGCCGCGTTTAAAAGCAATACCCCAAATAGTTTCCAGCTTAAACCAATTTTCATCATCTTCCAGTAATTATTTCCATTTAACTAAATTGATGTCGTGAAAGTTCTCAAACTGTGTCAATTCTGTCCAAGTGAATATTTTAAAAGTTAAACTCACTAGAATTAAGATTTCAACCTTTTTACTAAGACATCAACTTTGCTCAAAATTTAAAAAGCTACTGTTAGCCTAACATGAAAATGTGAACAAAATTTGAAGGAAAGCAAAAAACTTGCGAAAATTTCATTTTTTACAGATGCTGTGCGTTCATTATTAACTCAAAATTGAAATAACAATGTTGCATTATTTTGCTTACGGATCAAACATGAGTGCCCGGCGTATCCGTCACCGACTCGGTTGGTCGCCGTCACGTATCGCTGTGACCCTGCAGGATTACCTGCTTGCCTTTAATAAACAATCTGCCGATGGAGGGAAAGCCAATATTAAAGTTTC
>JABGPG010000098.1 GCA_018645085.1 Deltaproteobacteria bacterium | reverse complement strand
TTGGATTTAGGACAATTCAGATTGGGCCACCTGCGAAGTATAGACGAGTCTTAAAAGAGTCATTAATGCTGACTGGAGATGAGAATATTATTGATGTGCAGTTCATCGTGCAATACCGTATTTCAGGATTAGAGGATTATCTTTATAGTCTGACAAATCCGGATGAAACAGTTAAATCCGCTGCAGAATCTGCAATGCGTGAGGTTGTCGGAGATACAACTGTCACCAAAGCACTGACTGTTGGTAAGGGGATTATTGAAGATACAACTGCACGACTGCTTCAAGAGACAGTGAACAGTTACAAAGCCGGAATAAAAATTGAGAATGTGAAACTTCAGGACGTTCATCCTCCGGATGCAGTCAAAGAAGCTTTTAAAGATGTTGTCAGTGCGCGTGAGGATCGTGAAAAAATGATCAATGACGCAGAAGGTTACAGAAATAATCTTGTTCCAAAGTCCAGAGGAGAAGCCGCGCAGGTTATCAACAATGCGAAGGCATATTCCAAAGAAAAGGTGCTGGTTGCTTTAGGTGAATCGGAACGCTTTAAACTGATCTATGAAGAGTACAGGAAAGCTAAAGAAATTACGCGTGACCGCATTATGCTTGAGACAATGGCAGCTATTCTGCCTAAGGTCAATAAGGTGATTGCTGATAAAGAAGTCGGCGGAAATGTTTTGCCTTTTTTACCGCTCGGACAAGCAATGAATCAACTAACTAAGTAATTTTAGCTGCTAAAATTTATTTACTGTTAAACAGCAGATAATTTTATACTTTTGCTAAATTTACATTGACTCTGAATTCTTCATGTTTTCAGAGGTTTTTTAACTAACTCATCGGAGGTATTTATGATAGCAGTAGGTTCAGCCGCTCCTGATTTCAAACTGGACAGCCAGTTTGATACGGAGTATTCCTTGAGTCAGTTCAAGGGTAACAAGAACGTAATGTTGGTGTTTTACCCACTGGACTGGACACCCACTTGAAGCAGGGAAATACCCGGCATTGAATCGATGATTGATCAATTCAAAGCCGCAGACACTCAAGTTTTGGGTGTGAGCATAGACAGTAAATATTCACATGACAACTGGGCCAAGTCCCTTGGTGGTATCTCTTATCCGCTGTTGCAGGATTTTGAACCAAAAGGCGGAATGGCCAAAGCCTATGGTGCATATTTAGCAGATAAAGGAATCACAGACCGTGCGACAGTCATCATTGACAAACAGGGTGTGGTTCAGTATTCCGTCGGGGTAGGACCTGGTGGAGAGCGTGATATTTCTGCTCTTTTAGCTGAATGCCAGCAGGTTAATGGTTAAACGCTGATAAAGATTATAGTAGTTTTTGGCGGTTTCTTCGGGGACCGCCTTTTTTTTGGAAAAAATTCAGGCGGTGACGCAGATGATGGAATTGTATTTTTACGAAGAATGTGAATATTCGCAGATTGTGCTCAATACGATCACAAATTTGAAAATAAAGGATAAGTTTACATTTAAGAATATCCGCGAAAATCCGGATTATGCGACAGAGCTCACCGAACTGACAGGCAACGTGACTGTCCCCTGCCTCGTCACAGCAGACGGTCCTATGAAAGAAGCAAGAGAGATTCGTAAGTATCTCGTGACAAACTTTATGTGAAGCAGCTCAAGTTTCTTCAACTCCACGCTTCATAATCAACTTTCCGGAACGTACCATTTCTACCAGTCCCATCGGTCCCAGAAGTTTCTCAAGAGCATCAATTTTTGAAGAATCACCGGTTGTTTCAATCACCAGTGACTGATCTGTGATATCGACTGTTTTAGCACGGAATACTTCAACTATCTGAAAAATTTCCGCCCGCTTTTTAGGATCCACCTTCACTTTAAATAATGCCATTTCCCGGTCCACAACGTCAGTTGACTCATGACTGGTAGCGTGCACAACATCAACCAATTTATTTAACTGGCGGAGAATTTGGTCGTAGGTACTGGGTTCACCCATCACAACTACTGTAATGCGGGAAAAAGCTGTATCGTGTGCCGCAGAAACGACCAGTGAGTCTATGTTGTAACCGCGGCGAGCGAAAGTTTGCGTAAGCCGGACAAGTACACCGGGCTTGTTGCAAACGTAAATACTAATGGCAAATTTTTCTTCCATAAAAGCCTGATTGTGATTAATTATGATCGGCTCTTTAGCAGAGCAGTAAATATATATTAATAATTTCTTAACACTTTAAAGCAACCGTTTTTCCGGTTTTTTGCGGATCAGGTACTGCCGACGGGTTTTTTAAGTTTTTTGCCGGCTGGAGGTTCATCAATTAACATCTCACTCACAGCAGCTCCAGCAGGAATCATCGGAAAAACATTATCTGCCTTGGCAACTTCTGCTTCGATAATGCAAGGTCCATCGTTATAGGCCAGTGCTTTTTTCAAAACTTTGGTCACGTCACCTGCACGTCGCAGATGAAAACCCTTGATGCCGTATGCTTCACCGATTTTGACAAAATCCGGATTACCTTCCATGTTTACACCACTTTCACGGTTATCAAAAAACAGCTGTTGCCATTGCCGAACCATGCCGAGATAACGGTTGTTGATGATCAATATTTTGATTGGCAACTTATGAATTGCAGCAGTTGCCAGCTCTGACATTGTCATTTGAAATCCACCGTCCCCAACGATTGCTACTACAACTTCTTTGGCATTACCCAACTGTGCGCCGATTGCCGCAGGGAACCCGTAACCCATTGTTCCGGCACCTCCGCTGGAGAGCCATTGACGCTCCCTGGTTGCTTTGCAAAATTGTGCAGCCCACATCTGATGTTGTCCTACATCAGTTGAAATAATTGCTGCTGATGCTGTTAAACGGTCAAGTTCAGCTAAAACATGCTGAGCGCGCAAACCCCCGCGTTTTGGATATTTTAAGGGGTGTTTCTTTTTCCAAGTCTCAATCTTCTTCAGCCAATCTTTGGTATTTATTTTTTTAACTTGAGGCAGAAGCTCATCCAGCACAGTAGCAACATCGCCGTTTACACTTATGTCAGGTTCAATGATTTTTCCAAATTCTGCAGGATCGATGTCGATATGAATTTTTGTCGCGTTCAGACAAAACTCACTGACTTTACCAGTGATCCGGTCGTCCCAGCGTGCTCCAATTGCCATGATAAGATCACAGTCCACAACTGTTTTATTGGCATAAGCAGTACCATGCATGCCTAGCATACCTACCGAAAGTTTGTGATTTTCTGAAAAACCACCTTTGCCGAGCAATGTTGTAGTTACAGGAGCCTGTAGTATTTCAGCTAGTTTTAAAACTTGTTTTGCTGCACCTGAAATAACTGTGCCTGCGCCTACGTAAAGTAATGGACGTTTGGATTTTGCGAGAGCTTCTGCTACTTTTGTGATGCTGGAGGAATTTCCGCTCGACTGTACCTGATAGCCCGGCAGATCCAATTCTGCGTTGAAATCCTCAGCCCATTCCTCAGAAACTACATCTTTGGGCAAATCAACCAGAACCGGTCCCGGACGACCTGAAGAGGCGAGATGGAATGCTTCTTTAATAATTCTTGATAAATCTTTAACATCTCTTACCAGATAGCTGTGTTTAACCACCGGCATAGTTACACCAAATACATCTGCTTCCTGAAATGCATCTTTTCCGAGGTTGGGCGTGATTGTCTGACCCGTCAAAACCACCAACGGAACTGAGTCCATATGTGCAGTAAGTATTCCGGTTACTGTGTTGGTTGCTCCCGGTCCGGAAGTCACCAGGACTACACCTGTTTTTCCGGTTGCCCGCGCATAGCCGTCAGCCATGTGTGTTGCGCCCTGTTCGTGACGTACCAAAATCATTTTTAACTCTGGTGCATCTACAAGTGCATCAAAAATCGGCATACATGCACCTCCGGGATAACCGAAAATGTACTCAACACCTTGTTTTTTTAAAACTTCAACTACGATTTGAGCGCCGTTCATTCGTTTTTTTATGTTCGTTGGTTAATATAATGTCTTGTTTTGCTTAAAATATAGCAGTATTTAGCTGACTGTACAAGTTATAATGCAAACATTGCGGAAAAAATTTAAATAAATTTAATCCTCCGCAAAAAAACATGTCAGTTATTGCTGTCAAATACGGTTAATAATACATAGCCTGTGAAAAATGAGTCAACATTAAGCACAAAATTCATAATGTAAGCACTTTTTAGCACTATAAATAATGCTTTGCACAGGAAGCACAAAACATTTACGCAAAAAAAACAACGTTGAAAGACGAATTTTATTGATTTTTTGGCAGTATTTGATAGAACTAAAGTTCGAATTATTTAGAATGTTCATCATAAAAAGAGGTTAAATTTGTTTTCTAAAGACATTCAGACTCAGGTGGACAAACTTCTGAGTCGTTATCCCATCAGGCAAAATGCATTAATTCCGATTTTACATCTGGCCCAGAAAGAGAATGAAGGGTGGTTATCAGAGGACTGGATGCAGCATGTCGCGGACATTTGCGAAGTACCGCTGACACATGTAGAAGGTGTGGTAACGTTTTACACCATGTTCCGTTTAAAGCCCCCAGGAAAATATCATCTGCAGGTCTGCACGTGTGTGCCTTGCTGTCTAGTCGGAGGTACTGAGTTACTGGAGCATACTGAGAAAAAATTAGACATCCACGCAGGTCATACAACCGATGACGGTGTATTCAGCATTGAAGAAATGGAGTGCATTGGTGCATGTAGCTTTGCGCCTGCAATCATCGTCAATGAGGACTATCATGAACAGGTAACTCCGGAAGAAATGGATAAAATGATTGATGAGCTGAGGCAGTAAAAAATGGCAGAAGAAACTTTAGTTCTTTTTAAAAATATTCGGAATCCAAAATACGACAAGTCTCTGGCCGCTTATAAAAAATCCGGTGGTTTCAAGTCTTTGAAAAAAGTGTTCGGTATGAAACCGGAGGAAGTTGTGCAGGAAGTCAAAGAATCCGGAATACGTGGAAGAGGCGGAGCTGGTTTCCCAACTGGACTTAAGTGGAGCTTCATGGCCAAAGGCACAGGAAAGCCAAGTTATCTGGTCGCCAATGCAGATGAATCAGAACCGGGAACCTGCAAGGATCGTGAGCTGATGCTCAAAGATCCACACATGTTTTTAGAAGGTTTGATGATCGGCTGTTACGCTATCGGTTGTCATCATGGCTATGTCTATGTGCGTGGAGAGTATTTCCCTTCCATCAAATCCCTGAATGCGGCTGTAGATGAATTATACGCAGACGGTCTGCTTGGCGCGGATCCACTTGGCAGCGGTTTTAATTTAGACATCACAATTCACACCGGAGCAGGTGCATATATTTGCGGAGAAGAATCAGCGCTGCTGGATTCGCTGGAAGGCAAACGCGGTCATCCTCGAGTAAAACCACCTTTTCCTGCGGTTTCAGGTTTTAACGGTTGCCCAACTAGTGTGAACAATGTTGAAACACTGGCCTGTATGCCTTTTATTCTGGGCGATAACGGAGTAGAAGCTTTCAAAAGTTTTGGTCCACAAAATAATTCAGGTACGCATTTAGTCAGTTTAAGCGGGCACGTAAATCGTCCAGGAGTTTATGAATTGAGGATGGACGTAAATATGAAAGATATTATTTACGAGTACGGTGGAGGTATCCGCAATGGTAAGAAGCTCAAAGGGGTTATTCCCGGAGGTTCTTCTTCACCGGTCATGACTGCAGATGAAGTGGATGTGCTGTATAATTTTGATGATTTGGCAAAAAAAGGAACCATGATGGGTTCTGCTGCAATGATGGTCTTTGATGAAGATACTGATGTAGTTAAATTACTGCATCGCATAACACGTTTCTACGCACACGAATCCTGTGGACAATGTACTCCCTGTCGTGAAGGCACTCACTGGTCACGTCAAATTGTCCGTGATTTTCTCAACGGAAACGGAAGTGACGAAAAATTACAACGTCTCAACAGAGTCGGTGGTAACATGATGGGTACAACCCTTTGCGCTTTAGGAGATGCCGCCGCAATGCCAATTCAAAGTTTTGTTAAAAAATTTCCGGAAGAATTCCGGAAATATTACGCCACTGTTTAACGAGTTTTCCATGCCTGTCTTTCATATTGATGGTGAACCGGTTGAGTATGAACCGGGTGAAAAAGTTCTTTCCGCCGCTTTGCGTTGCGGAAAAATAATTCCTCATTATTGCTACCATCCCGGAATGTCTGTAGTTGCCACCTGCCGGATGTGTCTGGTTGACGTGGTCGATCTGGGTAATGGACGACCTGCGCCAAAACTGCAAACCGCCTGTTCGATGGATGCCGCTGAAGGCATGAAGGTCGAAACGCTCAATCCAAAAGTCGAAGAGGGCCGTAAACTGGTCAACGAGTTTTTACTGGTGAATCATCCGCTGGATTGTCCAATTTGCGATCAGTCCGGAGAATGTACTCTGCAGGATTACGCCTTTGAGTATGGTTCCGGCAAGTCGGAAATGGATTATTCCAAAAGAGTTAACGGTTGGCGGGACATTGGGACTTTTGTCGCATTGGAACGTAACCGCTGTATTCAGTGTTCACGCTGTGACCGTTTTACACGGGAGATAACCGGTACCAATGAATTCGGCATGTTTAACCGCGGGCATGAATTGACGATTGACACCTATGCCGACAGGCCGATGACTAATAAATTTCAGGGCAATATGGCGGACATTTGTCCGGTGGGTGCCATCACGGAGAAAGAGTTCCGTTTCAAGCGGCGTGTCTGGAAATTGAAAAAAAATCGCTCGATTTGTACAGGTTGTTCTACAGGCTGCAATGTTACGATTGAGCATGACCGCAATGAAGTTTTCCGCCTCAAACCGCATGAAAACCAAAACGTTAATAAATGGTGGCTCTGCGATGAAGGCCGTTTAACTTACCGTTTGATGAACGAACGTAAAACTAGAATTCATCAACCATTAGGCCGAGTTGACGGCAAACTGGAAGGTGTGTCCTGGGAAGAAGCCTACGCTGCAATTGCGGAACGTGTTGCTGATATGTCACCATTGCCGGAGGAAGTACTTGCGCTGACGGATACGCACGCAAGCAACGAGGAATTGTTTTTGCTGCAAAAACTTCTCAAAGATGTTTTTTCCACCGATAACACTTTTTGCCCTTTGCCGAAATGGGAGCAAAGTGAAAGCGAATTTTTCATCAATACTCTGATCACGACCGACAAAACACCAAACCGTGCAGGTGCTCTTGCGCTTAAAATAAAAGGTGATGCAAAATCTGCAAAACTTAAAAAAGCAATTGAAGCTGAACTGAAAGTCGTTTTTGTGCTCGGAAATCCTTTTGAAGCAGAAGTCGAAGTTCTGGAAAAAATTAAAAAAGCGCAGCTGGTGGTCCATCTTGGTACATTCCACAATTCATGGAGTGAAATTGCGGACGTTGTACTTCCAGGACAGTATTATTCCGAAAAAGAAGGTACGTTTGTCAATAAAAATCAACGCGTCCAGGCAACTGAAATTGCTGTTCATGCACTGCGTAGGACACGTCCTGAGTGGCGGATTCTTGCGGACTTGTCTGCAGCACTCGGACAGCAAAGTTCATACGGAAGTTCTGCAGATGTTTTTAATGCAATGACAGAACAGCTAAAAGCATTTTCAGGACTCAGTTACGCCGAGATCTGCAGAGTTGGCAAAGAACTTAGACAGCAGACAAAAGACTCAGGAATGAAAGTAGTCAAGGCACAGACATAGTTTGTGTGAACTCATAATTTTTTTCGTAAACGAAAGATGTTAATAATATTCTACATTTTTGCGGCTCTGAGCATTTTGGGTGGATTGGGAGTACTTTTCCTGAAAAATCCAATTCATTGCGCACTTTCACTGGTGGGCACATTTTTTTGTTTAGGTGCGATTTATGTGATGCTGAATGCAGAATTTGTCGCAGTCATTCAGGTTCTGGTTTATGCCGGTGCGATTATGGTACTTTTCCTTTTTGTGCTGATGCTGCTCTCCTCAAAGGATACAGAGCAGTATGCTAACAAATGGCCGATTGGAAAGATTCTGGCAGGACTTCTCTCGCTCGGGATTTTTGTGCAAATTGCGAGTCTCTTCACTGCAGGAAAATTACAGCTTGGACCAAAAGGGGCATATCCGCTAGAGGTTATAGAAGAAGTTGGTTCGATCGCCTTGATAGGCCGTTTACTTTTTACCGATTATATTTTGTCATTTGAAATTATTGCAGTTCTCCTGCTCGTTGCCGTCATTGGCGCAGTAGTGATTGCAAAGCGACGTTTTCAGTAAGGATATTTTATGATTCCCATTGAACATATTTTGTTGTTGAGCGCAGCCCTTTTTACCATCGGCGTGCTGGGTGTAATGCTGAGGCGTAATGTGATTGTTATTTTCATGAGCATCGAGCTGATGCTCAACGCGGTTAACTTATCTTTCGTGACCTTTTCGCGAGGTATGGATTCCATGACCGGCGTGATTTTCATTTTCTTCATCATCGTTGTTGCCGCGGCGGAAGCAGTGGTAGGGCTTTCGATAATTCTTTCTATTTTCCGGACGCGTAAAACGTTGAACATTGACGAATTTAATATTTTAAAGTGGTAGCTATGTCGCAAATTTGGCTTGTACCAGCATTCCCTTTGTTGGGATTTTTACTGAATGGTTTTTTAGGTAAACGTTTCGGAACACGTTTCGTGACTTTTGTCGGACCCTTGGCAATTGCTCTTTCCTTTGCTCAGTCACTGGTACTGTTTTTTCAGATGCTCAAAGCAGAAGGGAACGTGCTCCATGAGCATCTTTATACTTGGATTTCGAGTGGAAATTTTGAAGCAGGAATTAATTTTCAGGTTGACCAACTTTCCGCACTTTATCTGCTGGTAATCACCGGAGTCGGCTTTTTGATTCACGTTTATTCTGTGGGCTACATGAAGGGTGAATCCGGCTACTACCGCTTTTTTGCCTATTTGAATTTGTTTGTGTTTTTCATGCTGATTCTTGTATTGGGCGACAGTTTTCTCTTGATGTTCGTAGGCTGGGAAGGTGTAGGCCTCTGTTCTTATCTTTTGATCGGTTACTATTTTGAAAAAGATTCTGCGGCAGAAGCAGCTAAAAAAGCTTTTCTTTTTAACCGTATAGGCGACTTTGGTGTGCTCTCGGCAGTTATGTTGATCTTTTTAGCATTTGGTTCAATTGAATTCGCTACCATCAATGCTGAAGCAGCAACACAACTTGAATATGGCGGCGCTCTGGTAACAGCAATAACCTTGCTGCTTTTTCTGGGAGCTACAGGAAAATCCGCGCAAATTCCGCTTTATGTCTGGCTACCGGATGCAATGGAAGGTCCGACACCTGTTTCCGCTTTGATCCATGCAGCTACCATGGTAACTGCGGGGTTGTACATGGTTGCGCGCTTGAGTCACTTGTTTGTGCTGGCACCTTTCACGATGAATGTCATTGCCGTCGTAGGAACGGCGACCGCCCTTTTAGCGGCAACTATCGCAGTCACGCAGACGGATATAAAACGGGTTCTGGCTTATTCAACCGTCAGCCAACTGGGCTACATGTTTCTGGCAATGGGCGTCGGTGCTTTCGGTGCAGGTGTTTTCCATGTGATGACACATGCATTTTTTAAGGCACTTCTCTTTTTAGGTTCCGGATCAGTCATTCTGGCAGTTCATCATGAGCAGGATATGCGCAAAATGGGTGCACTCAAAAACAAATTACCAATCACCTACATGACTATGCTGCTTGGTACCTTTGCCATTTCCGGAATTCCTTTTTTCTCAGGATTTTTCAGTAAAGACGAAATTCTCTGGAAAGCATACAGTTCTCCTTTAGGTAGTCCTTGGCTTTGGGGAGTTGGTTTTCTGACTGCAGGTTTAACCGCATTTTACATGTTCAGGATGATTTATTTGACATTTCACGGAGAGTCACGGGTTGATTCACATACCGCTGAACATGTACGTGAGTCACCTTTTTCGATGACAATTCCTCTGATGATTCTCGCGGCACTTGCAGTTACAGGCGGATTTTTTGGGGTACCGCATGTTTTCCATGTAATTCCTAATGGGATGGAAAATTACTTCCAGGGTTTCTTTGCAGAAATTCCAAGTGGTCATGGATCTGTTTCAACAGAGTGGACGCTAATGGCGTTTTCTGTTGCTTTCGCCCTGTTAGCCTGGTTTTTTGCAAGCCGGCTTTATCACTCCGGATTTGACCTTGCAGCGGGTTTACGCAGCAAGTGGGAAACGCTCTATCAGCTTTCGCTGAACAAATGGTATGTTGATGAACTCTATAACACGCTGATTATTCAACCGGGACGTCTCTTTTCGACCCATGTACTCTGGCGTTTATTTGATCAAAATGTAATTGACCGTGCGGTCAACACAACTGCGGATATTGCACGAATGGTCGGAAATTCAATCCGTCCTTTACAGAACGGGTTAACCCAGAATTATGCCCTGATCTTCACTCTTGGAACTTTCCTCATTATCTGGTTCGTGACCTAAAGCTGAAGTCTTGGGTTTTAGCTCTTCTGCGGGAAAGATAAACTAAGCCAAAAAAAGCCATGAAACATTTTTTGCCTCTGTTGCTGACAGCAATTTTTTACCTGAGCTCTCCTGCGTTTGCGTTGGAGATTGGGGTCGTCGATTTGAATGATGCACTCAATCAGTCTGAAGCAGGTATTCGATCAAAAAATATTCTCGAACGCCGAGGTCGTCAAAAACAGCAGGAATTTAAACTGGAAGAGTCGGAACTGCGTAAACTAGCTGATGATTTACGCAACAATCCTTTGTTGACTGCAAAAGCAAAAGCTTCCAAAGAGCAGGAATTAATCGCACGGCAACAGCAGTTGAGGGAACAGGTTCGAAAAGTTGAACAGGAAATGAGGCTGGAGGAAAGGCGTCTTACCGAGGTTATTTTTCAGGAACTAAAAACTGTGATCCGTAGTATTTCGATCAAGGAAAAACTGGATCTCGTACTTGAAAAAAATGCGGCACAAATCATTTTGTATATGAAAGAGGATACAACAGACATGACACAAAAAGTGATTGATGCCTATAATTCACTCAAACAATCAGGAGGAGGTTGATGTTGAATTTAGAAGAAATAAAAAAAATACTGCCGCACCGCTACCCTTTTTTGCTGCTGGACCGTGTACTGGAGGTACGTCCGGGTGAATACTGCCAAGCTTTAAAAAACATTTCCGGAAATGAAGCAGTGTTTCAGGGGCATTTCCCACAGCAGGCTGTGTTTCCAGGAGTGATGATTATCGAAGCATTAGCGCAAACAGCGGGGATTGTAATTGACTCTGGCAAGGGCGATGCAGAATCCGGAAGTATTGTTTTCTTTGCCGGAATCAATAATGCCAAATTCAGGGTGCCGGTTGTTCCCGGAGATCAACTGATTCTGGAAACCACCTTGAGTAATCAGCGACGTAATTTTTGGGTATTTGAAGGCAAGGCAAGTGTAGATGGAAAACTGGCGGCTCAAGCAGAAATCAAGTTAATGCTGCAACCGTCATGACAACCAGCTTCAGTACAGATGAAGTTCGTAAGATAGCTCGGCTTTCATCATTGGAATTAACTGACAAAGAAACGGAAATTTTTGCGGAACAGTTCTCGGGTATTCTGGATTATTTTGAATTGTTGAAAACAGCGGATATTCCGGAAAGCGCAACAGAGGCGGATGAAAGTCATTTGCGCGGAGTCCGTGAAGATAAAATGGAGGAATCTCCAGTTGCTCCGGAACAGTTTAGTGCATATCTGGAAAATGGTTTTTTTAAAGTACCGCGGGTGATTGATCAAGGAAATTGAAAATGACAGGAAAACAAAAAAAATATTTGCGTGCTTTAGCGCATTCTCTTAAACCTCTGGTCAATCTCGGAAAACAAGGTCTTTCTCCGGAAACCAGACGTGAGCTTGAAACACAGTTGCTGGATCATGAGTTAATCAAATGCAAGGTGCTGGACAGTTGTCCTTTGTCGAAAAAAGAATGTGCTGAAGAAATTTCCAAACAGACGGAGATTGAAGTAGTTCAGGTTATTGGAAAAACGCTCGTGCTTTTCAGCCCGCATCCTGAAGATCCAAGAATTAAATTTCCTAGTGCCTGACTTAGCTCTGAAGGCGTAAACTACACATGTCCGGAAGTAGGAAAAACAGCTTTGTTTTAGAATTATTTTTGAAAAGTTATTAGAAACTCAACCAGAATGAGCGATACATTTTACATTAGCACCCCGATTTATTACGTCAACAGCCATCCACACATCGGACATGCTTACACGACGATCGCAACGGATGTGTTAACACGTTATCGGAAACTGTTTGGGGCAGATACTTATTTCTTGACCGGAACAGATGAACATGGACAAAAAATTGTAGAATCAGCGCTAAAATCCGGAATTGAACCGCAGGAATTTGTGGATAAGATCAGCCAGGAATTTCGTGATATGTGGCCGCATCTGCATGTTGAAAATGATCAGTTTATACGTACAACTGATCCTCAACATAAAGCTTGTGTTCAGCAGATTTTGCAAAAAATTTACGATCAAGGCGAGATTTATCTAAAAGAATATGAAGGTCTTTATTGCGTTGGCTGTGAACGTTTTATGGATGAGAGTGAGTTGGTGGACGGTAATTGTCCGGATCATCAAAAACCACCACAACTCTATAAAGAGCAGAATTATTTTTTCCGCATGAGTGCTTATCAGGGCTGGCTGGAAAAAGAATTAGCGGAAAATGAAAACTGGGTTTATCCTGGACGTTACCGGAATGAATTGACTCAGTTTCTGAAAGCACCTCTTCAGGACTTGTGTATTTCACGTCCTAAAAGTCGGCTGAAATGGGGCATTGAACTGCCTTTTGACAAAAACTTTGTGACCTATGTCTGGTTTGACGCACTCTTGAATTACGCGAGTGCGCTGGGTTGGCCCGACGGTGAAAAATATAAAAAGTACTGGCCGCATGTACACCACATGATTGGCAAGGATATTCTGAAAACACATGGAATATACTGGCCGTGCATGCTTAAAGCTGCAGGATTGCCTGTTTTTAAAAAACTGGTGGTTCACGGTCACTGGGTGGTGGGAGGCAGCAAAATGAGTAAGTCTCTCGGAAATGTGGTTGATCCATTAGCCATGAAAGATCAGCTTGGTGTAGATGCTTTACGATACTTTTTATTACGGGACATGAGTTTCGGGGAGGACGCTAATTTTACTGAGGAGTTGGCAGTTACCCGTTACAATGGTGATTTAGCCAATAATTTTGGTAACCTGCTCAACCGCTCAATCAGCATGAGTCGTAATAACTTTGAGGGTTGTGTACCGCCTTTAGCTGAAATTAGCGAAGCTGAAGAAAATCTGCGGAATTCCTTCATCGACGGTGTAAAAACTTTCCGGGAATATATTCTTGCTTTTCAGCCGCATCGTGCACTGGAGCAAGTGGCGTGGCTTAGTAGTCAGGTTAATAAATATATAGACAGTTGCAAACCTTGGAGTCTGGCCAAGCAGCCGGAAGATCGGGAGCGTCTGGGAACAGTGCTTTACACTGCTCTCGATATGACAAGAATTCTGGTTGGTCTGCTCGATCCTGTGATGCCTGAAAAAATGAGTGAGGCACGTAAAGCACTTGGACTTGGAACAGAGAAGATAGCATTTGAAAAACTCACTCCCGGCTTATTGGAATCAGGCACTGAAATGCCTGAACCAAAACCCTTGTTTCCTAAAATGAAGCTTCCGGTTGAGGAAAAAACAGTTGCTGAAGAAACCCAGACTGAAAAAAAAGTAAGCACAACTGTTAATGAGAAGAAAGAATGGTTTGCCTTTGATGATTTCCAGAAAATGGAATTGAAAGTTGGCCATATCAAAAGTTGTAGGAAAGTTGAAAAGTCCGCTAAGCTGCTCTGTTCTGAGGTGGATTTAGGCGAAGGACGTTTACGTTCGATTGTTTCCGGAGCAGCGGAATTTTATACTGCTGAGGAACTGACTGACCGGCGTGTGCTGGTTGTGGCAAACCTCAAACCGGTTAAATTGATGGGTGAAGTTTCTGAAGGTATGATTCTTTTTTCAGATGATAAAGGAAAACTGGTTTTGATAGAGCCACCTGAGCAGGTAAATCCAGGCGTGACGGTACGTTGAAAATACCTGAAATGAATTGACAAACTGCGCTTTGAGTGGAATAATTTTCTAATCAGTAGAGCGTTTTTTTAGCTAACAAAAAGACATTTTAGCAATAACATAATTATGACAATTGCATCCGGTTACCTGCCTATTTTGATCATGATTGTTCTGGGAGTTATTCTGGCTGGAGCCTTCAGTTGTATCGGATTATTTTTGGGACCGAAATTGAGAGGTGAGGCCAAGATGACTCCTTTCGAATCAGGTTTCCTGCGAGATGGAATGGAAGGACAACGATATGACGTCAAATTCTATATGACGGCTTTGGTCTTCCTTATTTTTGATGTTGAAGTTGTTTTCCTCTATCCTTGGGCAGTGCAAGTACGGGAATTAGGTTGGTTCGGTTTCGTGGCTGCTTCAGTCTTTCTGGGCATACTGGTTTTGGGTTTGGCCTACGATTGGAAAAAAGGTGCATTGGAGTGGGAGTAAATATGAGTGAAGCAAGAAAGCCTGCAATTCCAACAGTTCAACTGGAGAATGATCGCGTCATCGTTACCGAATGGCGCTTTGCTCCAGGAGCAGAAACAACCTGGCATAGGCACGAGTATGATTATGTCGTTGTGCCTCAGACTACTGGTAATCTGCATATTGAAACAGAAACTGAGGAATTTGTTGCTGAATTAGTTTCCGGTGTTTCTTATACACGTACAAAAGGTGTAAAACACAACGTAGTCAACCAGAATGATTACGAGTTTGTCTTTGTGGAAATTGAGCTGAAATAAAGTGTTTTCTGTAATCTCAATGTTATACAAACCGCCGTTAATTAATATTAACTTGGATTAGATGCAAACAATTATTGAAAAAGATGGAGATGGTTATCTCGCAATAGTGAAGGATCAGCCAAATCTTTTTGCGTTTGCATACTCAAAGAAGGAAGCTGTTCAAGAACTGAAAAATGTTGTTGAAATGATAATGGATTATCATCTTGAACAAATTAATGCAGAACGTCTCATTAGAAATGAGTGGAGCGTCAGTTGTTAAAAATTCTATCAATGACAAGAGATGAGTTCAGAAATATCAAATAATGTTAACTTAACAGGAGCTAAAATGGATACAGATTATGGTGGTTTTAAAACCACAACATTTGACAGTGTGGTTAACTGGTCCAGAAAGTTTTCCCTTTTTCAATATCCTTTTGTAACAGCTTGCTGCGGAATGGAGTACATGGCGGCAGCCTGTTCGCATTATGACATTTCTCGTTTTGGCGCCGAAATTCCCAGATTTTCGCCAAGACAGGCGGATGTGCTGTGGGTTGTTGGAACCATTACTCATAAAATGTCACCGATTCTGAAAACTATTTACGATCAAATGGCGGATCCGAAATGGGTGATTGCTTTTGGTGCCTGTGCTTCTTCCGGAGGTTTTTATCAAAATTATTCTGTCCTCCAGGGAATTGACCGTTTGATTCCGGTTGACCTCTATATTGCAGGATGTCCTCCACGTCCTGAAGCAGTGCTCGATGGACTTATGGAGTTGCAAAACAGTATTCAGTATGATGGTCCAAAGGCCAACGGGATCACTCCAACTGCAATCAGACACAAAGATCAAAAAGTGGATCAGCTTAATCGCTATTTTGAAATTCCCAAAAAAGATGTCTTTGAGAATCAGCAGAATCCTAAAAGTAATCGTCTCAGTAAACCAGGATTCAGTTATGCTGATGATTTCATCAATGTCAGTCCGCATATTGGTTATGACTCTCCAAAAATGCAGAAAGATAAAGCTGCGCTTAAAGAAGAATAACACTTGTTTTTAACTAATATTGAACCTTTAAAAAAATAATGAGTGAAGAAATTTCCACAAAGGAAACGGAAGTAATTCCGGAAGCAGGTGAATTAACGACTCTGCTGCAGGAGGAGTTTCCGGATGCCGTCAGCGGCTTTCATGCTCACCGAGGAGATGAAACTGTCGTGATTGAACGGGATGCGTTCGAGGCTGTCTGCCGCTTTTTGCGTGATGATTCGCGTTGTTCTTTCGAAATTATGATGGATTTGACCGCAGTTGATCGGCTTGAAATGAAAGAGACTCCACGTTTCGAAATGGTTTATCATTTTAAGTCCTTGACCCACGCCAGACGCTTGCGAATAAAAGTACTTTTAGCAGAAGATGATTGTAAAATTGCGTCAATTCACCATTTGTGGAAAGCAGTAGACTGGTATGAACGGGAATGTTATGACATGTTCGGCATTCATTTTGAGGGACATCCGGACTTGAGAAGGCTTTTGATGTATGATGAATTTGAAGGTCATCCGTTGCGTAAAGACTATCCGATTGATAAACAACAACCTTTGCTGGAACTCAAGGAAGTGGAAGAACGTCACACATACGGGAGGCACACATGACAGACATGAGCGCACTTCAATCACGGATTGAGGGAGATTCATCCGGAGAAGATTTTTCTGCTTCAATTATGAGTATAGAAATTGGACCTGCTCATCCGGCGATGCACGGAATTGTGAGGTTCACTACTCATCTGGATGGAGAATTGATTGTCGGAATGGATCCGGAAATCGGCTATCTGCATCGTGGTTTTGAAAAAGAGTCCGAAAACTCCAAATGGATTCAGGTCATTCCTTATACTGACCGTTTGAATTACGTTTCGCCGTTGCTGAATAATATCGGTTATTCGATGGCAGTAGAGAAACTATATGGAATAGAAGCTCCCAGAAGGGCGGAATTCACCCGCGTTATTATGGGTGAAATATCACGTATCACCGATCACTTGACTTGCCTTGGAGCAGTCGCCATGGAAATTGGCGCATTTACCTTTTTTCTCTGGTTTATTAAAGCTCGGGAATATCTTTGGGAACTGGTTGAGGAAATGACGGGCGCACGTCTGACAACAAATTGGACACGTTTCGGTGGAAATGCCCACGATCTTCCGGATGGTTTTTTGAACGATCTCGCAGATCGTTTGCTCAAGTTGAAAGAGGTGATGAGCGAATGTGATAAGTTGCTCACGCGTAATAAAATTTTCATTGACAGAGTCAAAGATGTCGGATCTTTTTCCAAAGAAGACGCGCTGTCTTTTGGCTTCACCGGACCGTTACTGCGGGCTTGTGGAATTCCTTATGACGTCCGACGGTCGGATCCTTATTCCGTTTATGATGAACTGGATTTTGAAATTCCTGTAGGAAGTGTTGGTGATTGTTTTGACCGCTTTTTGGTACGGATGGAAGAAATTAGACAAAGCATTCTCATCATCGAACAAGCTGCAGACAAAATGCCGGAAGGTCCTTTTATGACCGATGAACGGATGATGCACTATCCGGACAAGAAAGATGTTTACGGAAATATCGAAGGTTTGATCGATCACTTCAAACTTGTGATGGAAGGTCACCAGCCGCCTGCCGGAGAGGTATATATGCCGATTGAAGGTGGAAACGGTGAGATAGGATTTTATCTGGTTTCAGATGGTAGTGGTGATCCTGTTCGGGTACGGATGCGTCCACCTTGTTTTAATTTAGTCGCGGCCATGCCGGCCATGACAGTTGGTCATTATGTGGCGGACATTGTACCGATTTTTGGATCAGTTAACATGATCGGCGGTGAATTGGATCGTTAAGTCCAGATTATTGATAATAGTTAAGCATAAGCGAAAATGGAAATTATACTTGAAATAATCATGATTCCGGCCGTGCTTGCCATCATAAAAAT
>JABGPG010000101.1:10361-17819 GCA_018645085.1 Deltaproteobacteria bacterium | reverse complement strand
TTTTGTCATTCTTATGAAGTGCAAACAAAATCCTTTTGAAAATAATTTAGCTTTGTTAGAATAAGACTTATTTTAAGTAAACAATTCCTAACACAGGAGAAAATCATGGTTACAGCACTGGTTCTTTTAAATATTGAACGAAAGCATATAAAGGACGTTTCACAACAACTGGTTAATATGCAGGAAATTTCGGAAGTCTATTCTGTGGCGGGTCGTTATGATTTGGTGGCGGTTGTACGCGTCAAAACTAATGCACAAATTGCTGATACAATTGCCGGAAAATTTGGAGAACTGAAGGGTATAACCGCAACAGAAACTTTGATTGCTTTCAATACATATTCCAGGCACGATCTGGAACACATGTTTTCAATCGGTGAGTGAGAAACAGATGTCCGTTGATAATTCACCGCAAAGTATAAAAGTCCGGGAGGCAATTTCCAACATGGGATTTTATAATCCTCCGTTGGAAAATAGAGATCCGGAAGAGTATATGCTGATGGACTTTAACGAACCGCCTCTTCCTCCTCCTCCGGAAGTTGTAGAAAAAATTACGGAATTACTAAAAAATCGAATTCATGCATATCCGATCTATGGTGATTTCCTGGAGAAGTTGGGTGAATATGTAGGTGTGCCTACCGAAAATTTGCTGCTGACAAATGGTTCAGATCAGGGGATTGACGTTATTTTACGCTGTTTACTCGAAAATGGTGATGAAGTTAAAATGGCTCAGCCCGGCTTTCCGATGTTCCGGCAGATTGCAGGAACATTAGGATGTCCTATCGATGGTCCGAAATTTCCCGCGGATTTCCGCTTTCCCCATGAAGAATTAAAAGCGTCGGTGAACGAAAAGACACGTTTAATTGTGGTCATTAATCCAAATAATCCTACCGGTTCCGCGGTCTCACTGGAGCAGATTGAGGATTTGCTAAAATCATTTCCAAATCTTCCTGTCCTTGTTGATGAAGCCTATTATGAATTTTCCGGTCAAACCTGTGTTTCCTTATTGTCGAGTTATCCGAATTTAATTGTAATCCGCACATTTTCAAAAGCGCTCGGTATGCCAAGTCTGCGTTTGGGTTATGTGGTTGCTAGACCGGACTTTATTATGCATCTGCAAAAAATACGCGGTCCGTATGACGTGAATGTGGTGGCGGTTTTTGCGGCACGTGAACAATTAAAACATCCTGCACACTGGCAGGGAATAGTGAAACATTTACTTGAGGAAAGCAAACCTGCGCTGGAAAAATTCTTTGATGAGCATGGGGTCAAGTATTATTCAAATCAAACAAATTTTATGCTGGTGGAACCTCAAGATCCAGTCGCGGCCTGTGAATTTTTGAAAGAAAATAATATTCTTGTACGACCGATGGGACCCCCGATTTCACACACTTTCCGCATGAGTCTCAGGATGCTACCGGACATGCAGCGCTTTATGGAAGTCTACAGCAGGTTTTTGAAGACCTAGTTAAAACCTTTAAAATGGTGAGAAACTTGCATTTATGCTGGTTCACAAAGGGATCTCATGGGAGGTCGTCGTTTTCCAGGGACGGAAAATAATTGCCAAGGACGACAAGCATTTAAGACGACCTCCTGTGTACCCTCTTCAGTTTCTGCTTCAGCTTCAGTTTTACCTCTGCTTAAATCAACGCTCCTTTTTTACTGAACTCCTCAATTCTAAACCGTAAAAACTTGTTCCAGTTTTTTAAGACCATTGAGGATCGCGGGCATTTCCGGCGGTACATTTTTATAATCTAGAGTATTTTCCGGAATATAGCTCAATGCTGTTTCCGGTTCACAGAGCCATTCAATCAATTTTTCATGATTGAGTTTTGAAGCATCTTTGAGCTGTATTCTCAAACGGTTACGGTCGTGTTCAATTGTTTCAACTCCATGTAGTTGTCCCCAGAGCCGAACTTCCGCATTACGAAAAATATTCAAAACTGATTCCGGCAGGGCACCAAAGCGGTTTTCAATTCCGTTACGGAAATCCCAAAGATCTTCCTTTGTGGGTAGTGTCCCCAAGGCTTTGTAAAGTGAAAGACGCTGGCTGGTACTGCGGATATAGCTTTCCGGGATTGTCTGGTCAATGTGATTCAGGCGAACATTAATGTCTTCCGGTGCTAACCCGGATTCTGCTTGCTGCAGTTTTTTAACCGCTCTGTCCACCATTTGCGTGTAGAGTTCCAGTCCAACACTGGCGATTTGTCCGGATTGTTCAGAACCGAGTAAATTACCGGCTCCTCTAATTTCTAAATCCCTGGATGCAACTTTAAATCCTGCTCCAAGATCATTGAGATCCTGCAGAACCTGTAACCGCTCGTGTGCAATTCCACTTAATATTTTTTCGGCAGGAACCAGCAAATACGCATAGGCTTGTACATTGCTGCGTCCGACCCTTCCACGTAATTGATAGAGTTGGGAAAGCCCGAAATTCTGGGCATTATTGATGATGATGGTATTTGCTTTTGGAATATCAAGTCCGGACTCAATAATGGTGGTTGAAAGCAAAACGTCAACTCGACCTTCAATAAAATCCAGCATCACTTTTTCCAGTTGCTGTTCTTTCATTTGACCGTGACCGATGGCAATCCGGATATTTGGCAGGATACTTTCAAGATAATTTCCGTATTCATAAATTGTCTCAACACGGTTATGTACAACAAAAACCTGACCACCACGGCGAATTTCACGGCTGACTGCTTCCTGAATAATATAATCATTGACCGGCAGCAATCGAGTTCTGACTGCTCTGCGGTCTGCAGGCGGTGTGTTGACCAAACTCAAGTCACGCAGTCCCATCAGTGACATGTGAAGTGTACGAGGAATTGGAGTTGCCGAAAGTGTGAGCACATCGACTGCTGCTCTGAAACGTTTTATTTTTTCTTTGTGTTTTACTCCAAAACGCTGTTCTTCATCCACAACCAGCAAACCTAAATCATGGAATTTGATATCAGTCGAAAGCAAACGGTGGGTGCCGATAATGATATCAATTTTTCCTTCATGCAGACGTTTTAGAATATCTTTTTGTTCTGTGTCTGTACGAAAACGGCTGATGACTTCAATGATAAACGGTGTGTCTTCAAAACGTTGGCTGAAAGTTTCGTAATGCTGCTGAGCAAGAATGGTAGTAGGCACCAGGATTGCGACCTGTTTTTCCTGCTGAGCTGCTTTGAAAGCACCACGCATCGCAATTTCTGTTTTGCCAAAACCAACATCACCGCAGACTAAACGGTCCATCGGCATTTCGGATTCCATGTCTGCCTTGACAGAACTGATAACCTCCAACTGATCCGGAGTTTCCTCAAAAGGAAAGCGTAGTTCAAATTTCTGCATTTCAGCATCGTCTGCATTGAAGGCAAAGCCTTTACGAGTTTTCCTTTCTGCATAAATTTCTGCAAGCTCGCCGGCGATATTCTCCACTGAACGTGCTACTTTTGCGCGTGTTTTTTTCCAGGATTTTTCACCAAGTTTACTCAATTTTGGTGGGTTACCATCTGCATTTACATATTTCTGCACAAGGTGAAATTTACCTACAGGCACATAAACTTTTTCTTCACGTGCGTAAATCAGCTGCATAAATTCGTTGTTTGTGCCACCTGCAGAAATTTTCTGTAATCCCTGATATCGTCCAATTCCATAATCCAAATGCACCACATGGTCGCCTTCACGCAAATCATCCAAACTTCCTGCAACCTGTTGAACCTGTGTGCGTTGCAAACGTCGACTTCGAGTTTTTTCGCCAAAAACTTCTTCTTCAGTCAGTAAAATAAAATGTGTATTACCCTCTGCGTCAAGTTTGCGAAAACCCGCAGAAACTTGTCCACTGATGATAGGAATAGATTTATTTGAGTCATCAGCAGGACTGTTCTCCAACCATTCCAGCCACGGACAAGTTTGCGGAATCAGTTGCTCACCTGCGACAAAAGTTTCTACACCTAAATCTTCGAGCAGTTGCTGAAAGTGATCAGCATGTGTTTGATTTTTGGCACTCAGCAAAATGGACACACCAGACTTATACCATTTCTGAAGCAACTGCACCATGTGTCCTGCCGCAGAAGTTGCTGTTGATTTTTCAAATCCCTGCCGTAGAGAATGATTATTGACAAACTGAAGCTGATGCACTGTACGTTCAGCAACATCATTTTTAGTTTTGGAATTTAAAAACAATTGTGCGGATTTTTGTAGTCGTGTTTCTAGTTCTCTGTTTGTTAAGAATAATGATTCCGGAGACAGAGTCAGTTTATTTTGCTGTGAACTGAGTTCATATTCCATGAATACTTCCTGATAAAAATGCTCCGCACGTTTTTTTACATTATTTTCTTCATCAACAACGAGCAGATATTCTGCAGGAAAGTAATCAAAAAGTGTTTCAAGTTTAGGGTAAAAAAGTGGTGACAGTGATTCAATTCCGGGAAAACTTTCACTTTTGCGTAAACTCTCATTTAAACGTTTTAAAACTTCAGTTGTACAAATTTTACGGAATGAAGGTAGAGTTTGGCGGGCATAATTAATCGTCTGCAGATTAAAGAGAATTTCATTGCCAGGCAGGATTTCGAGAGAAAGCAACTCTGTGTCTGAGGTACGCTGAGTCTGAATATCGAATGGTTTGAGGTATAAAAGTTCCTTCTTTTCAGTGAATTCCATCCGCACAGGTTTTTCTCGATTGAGCGGAAAAACGTCCAGAATTACCCCATGAGTACTGAATTCGCCCTGATCTTCAACGACATCAACCTGATTATATCCGCAAGACAGTAATTGTTGCCGGATCAGTTCCGGACTACCGACATATTCCGTGCTGAGCGAAATTGTGTTTTTTTGGAAAATATCACGTGGCAGGAAACGCTGCATCAAGCCGTTTGGAGTTGTAACGAGAATCCGTACCTTAGACTTGAGCAGCGCATCAAGTGTCTGAAAACGCTGAGCGACCAGACCTTTGTGCGGTGAAAAATTGTCATAAGGCAGCACATCCCAAAAAGGGAAAAAATACACTCCCTCTCTGCCTGAATAATAGTAAAGATCATTCAGCAAAACTTCTGCGACGTCAAATGATTCACAAACTACTACCAGCGGAATTGTTGTCTCTTCTGCTGAAGCCATTTGAGAGCTTAGCATGGAAAGTACAAGAGCTTTACTTGAACCGGAAAGTCCTTGTAAGTCTACAACTGTAGTGTCTGATTTTATTTTATGGAGGATATTTTGAAGTGATGCAGGCATGTTATAGGGGAAACCGAAGCAAGGGTCAGAGATCAAGTCTGGCTTAAAATATCGAGAATAACGACATATACCACAGGATATTCGACATCCTCATTGATGATACGGACAATTTCATAAGCCACATTATCAAGGACAAACTGCTCTTCCTCTACAAGAAGTTCTGCTTCAAATTCCATTTGAACGACTTCCTGCTCACCCAGAAGACCATGCATATTTACAATGACGCTGGAGGAATTTTCGTCAGTCATTTGTCTTGTTCAAGAAGATCCGGCAGCCCATTCACAGGTTGAGCAGTCAGGAATTTTATTGTTATCTAGGGGGAGCAACACCTGAGGCTGTGTCACCAATTTGAAGAACTGAAACTTAACTGCTTTTTGCTTAAAATTATCTTCTGCCGAGCTAACTTTGATCGTCGTTAAAAAAAATAAACTCCTTGAAATTTAGGTTAAGTTAAGATTTTAATCAAGTTTCAATTCTTAATTTTGTAAAAAAACGATTCAGCAAGTTGCACTTGTAGAAAGTCTTATTTACAGCCCGCAGATGAATCAGCGATCCGGAAATTAAAAATCCATTTGTATACTTGCGCTAAAGCTTGAGTTTCAAGCAGGAGGTTGTCATAATTTAAATATTTAAATTTTGTATGACCTTGAATAAAGGAGGTACGAACAGGAACATTAAATCAACGGTTTGAATGGGTGAATCTACAAAAACTCCAATATTTACAATTTCGGAAAAAAAGAGCATTTACAGTCTGAGCGGGATCCTCTTTTTTCGGATGTTCAGCATTTTCCTGCTTTTGCCTGTTTTCAGTGTGTTGGCCATGGATTTAGCAGGAGCCACACCATTTTTGATCGGAGTAGCTTTTGGCGCATATGGTTTAACTCAGGGATTACTGCAGTTACCGTTCGGAATGTGGAGTGACAAAGTAGGGCGGAAAAAGGTGATTGTGTTTGGTTTGACTTTGTTTATTGCAGGCAATGTTATGGCAGCATTTGCGGATTCAATTCAATGGATGATAGTAGCACGTTTTCTTCAAGGCACAGGAGCGATAAGTTCAACCGTCTTTGCTTTAATCGCAGATTTAACACGCCCGGAAGTACGCACAAGGGCAAACGCTGCTCTAGGTGCAAGTATCGGAATCGCCTTTGCCTTTGCTTTTGGGGCTGCTCCTTTTTTTGGCGAGTGGCTGGGATTACATGGAATGTTTTTGATGATCGCGTTGTTGTCTGTTGCCAGTTTAGTTTTAGTCATGACAACTGTTCCGAATCCGGCGGCAAACCCAATTCTTCCTCAGAAAACTTCATTTTGGAACATGGCAAAAATTGTCTGGAATGTACCAACACTGAGGACAATCAGTTGGGGTGGTTTTGTTTGTGGTGCAGGACTTTCATCCACTTTTTTCCTGATTCCAATGATTTTAGTTGAGCACGGATATGAACGTGCAGAAATGTGGAAAATATACTTGCCGATGATGCTGGCAGGTGCAGTTGCCATGATTTTAGCTGCAATCTTCGCGGAAGTTCGTAACCGTTTCCGGGAAGTCATGCTGTTTGGAATTGTGCTCTTGTTTATCTCATTAATTTCGATGGGAATTGGACAGGAGCAGGACCGGCTCTTGTGGTTTGTGGTTGCGCTCTTTTTCTTTTTTATGGGTTTCAACGTTTTTGAACCTATTTTCCCTTCTCTCGTTACACGTAGTACGACCGCAGAAACTAAAGGTACTGCGATGGGAGTTTATAATTTCGCGCAATTTATAGGTCATTTCTTTGGAGCAACTGTTGCAGGTGCACTTTATGTAAATAATTTTTTCATCTTCCTGCTACTGCTTGCTCTGGCCGAAATATGGTTTTTCTATTTGACTCTCTCTTTTCCAAATCCGGAAAAACGGAAAGCCAAGAGCGAAGAACAACAAATAGTGGAAACCTCAATTCCGGAAGCAAAGTCCGAAGTATAAATATCGAACATAAACCTAAAATCAGTATTGACAAAACCTGAGAGAAATAATGGAATTAACAATTAGCGATGACAAAATGAAAATCATGATTACTGAGGTTTTGAGTGAAATGATCCAGCAAAAAAAAGAAGTGTTTTATGGGATGTTTTTAGATGCACTCAAAGATGTCGGACTCGCAAATGCAATTATTGAAGGCAGAAAAAATGATTTTGTGGAAGAAGAAAAAATATTCAGCTTGTTGGAAAGTGAAAGATGAATGTTAAATATGAATCCAGTTTTGAAAAGGATTT
>JABGPG010000101.1:0-10261 GCA_018645085.1 Deltaproteobacteria bacterium | reverse complement strand
AGGATTTGAACTCAGCAGTGATGGTGTCATCTTAACTAGAATATTACATCGAAAAGAGATTTATCGATATTTCCCGTAAGGCAGGATATTCCGAATGAACTATGTGATTCGAGAATATAAATCCTGAAAACTCGTAACTGAACCCTGAAAACAAAAAATAATAAAATGCCTCAACAACTTAAACCCGTCATAGTTCCCTTACTGCCAATGCGGGAAGAGATAGTTTTTCCCGGAGCAACTGTTCCATTTTTTGTGGGCCGTCAAGCATCGATGGATGCACTGGACCGTGCACTAGCAGGAGACCGCGGGATTTTTGTGGTAACTCAACGTGAATCTGCAGTTGAAAATCCTCAGGAAAAAGATTTGTTCGAAATTGGAGTACTTGGACGTGTGCTGCAGGTAATGCGACTGCCAAATGGTACTGTAAAAGCTCTCTTTGAAGGAAGCAGAAGAGGGAAGTTACTGGCCACAAAGTTAGCTGAAAAAGAGTATTTGGTACAAGTTCAACCTGTCGACGAAAGTGCTTTCGATATTGATCAGCAGAAATTGAAGGAATTGGCGGAAGCAGTGCGTGAGTTATTTAAAAATCACGTTAAACAAGGCAAAATAAAGTTGAGTAAAGACGCTTTGGCATCACTTGATGCAGCAGATGCAATGCTCGTAAGTGACCGAGTAGTTTCTCTGATGGAATTGCCGCGTGAACAAAAACAAAAACTGCTGGAAACTTTAAATCCGGAAACTCGTCTGCAACAGGTGCTTGATGTTTTGAAAGATGAGATGAAAATTGTACAACTTGAAGACAAGTTGAAAAAAGATGCGACCGATCAGTTCAGTGATAACAAGAAAGAGGATTTTCTGCAGGATCAGTTACGCAACATCCAAAAAGAACTGGGTCAGATGGATGATCCAAAAGCGGAACTGGATGAGATTAGTGAACAAATTAAAAAAGCGGAAATGCCGGAAGAAGTGGAAATTGAAGCAAAAAAAGAGTTGAAAAAATTGCGGATGATGTCACCGATGTCTTCGGAAGCGAATGTGGTGCGTAACTATCTGGAGTGGCTGACTTCCATGCCTTGGAAGGTCAGGACAGAAGATAATTTTGATCTTGTTCAGGCAGAGAAGATTCTCGATGAAGATCATTATGGTCTGGAAAAAGTTAAAGAACGAATCGTTGAATATTTAGCAGTGGCATCACTCAAAGGTAAATTGAAAGGTCCTATTCTCTGTCTGACAGGACCTCCAGGAGTTGGAAAAACATCGCTCGCCAAATCAGTAGCCCGTGCTTTGGGGCGTAATTTTGTACGCATCAGTTTAGGCGGTGTTAGAGATGAAGCAGAAATCCGCGGTCATCGCCGTACTTACATTGGCGCCATGCCTGGTAAAATTATTCAGTCCATTAAAAAAGCCAAGAGTAATAATCCCGTTTTGTTGATTGACGAGATTGACAAGTTGTATCAAAGCAATATCAGTGATCCTTCCGCGGCTATGCTTGAGGTGCTTGATCCTGAGCAGAACAGTACTTTCATCGATCACTATCTGGACGTTGAATACAGTTTAGCGGATGTTTTATTTATCTGCACCGCAAATACCATTCAAAACATTACCGGACCGTTACTGGACCGGATGGAAGTGATTCATTTGTCAGGTTACACAGAGTTGGAAAAACAGCATATCGCCACTCAGTTTCTGACTCCGCGGCAGCGAAAATTTCACGGTTTGGATGAGAAGCAGCTGCGTTTCCGCAAATCCGCAATTGAGGAAATTACTCAAGGTTATACAAGGGAGGCAGGAGTACGAAATCTGGAACGTGAAATTGGTAAAGTATGTAGGAAAATTGTAACACGTCTGGTGCGTACAAAAGATAAGAAAGCCACGATAGTAACGCCGAAACTGGTGCATGAGCTGCTCGGAGTACCACAATTTGAACACGATCAACGCGAGGAAGAAAATCAGATTGGTGTTTCAATGGGATTGGGCGTGACGTCAATGGGCGGAGAAATGCTGCTCATTGAAGTGGTCTTAATGCATGGTTCCGGAAAAGTGGTTTTGACAGGTAAACTGGGAGATGTGATGCAGGAATCCGCTAGAGCAGCTTTTTCTTATGTTCGCAGCAATGCAGATTATTTAGGTATTGATACGGACATTTTTGCTAAAACAGATTTACATGTTCATCTGCCTGAAGGCGCAACTCCGAAAGATGGTCCTTCTGCAGGTCTACCTTTGATGATGGCAATTATCAGCAGTTTTACCAAAATCCCCGTCAAGAATAGTGTAGCGATGACAGGTGAAATAACATTACGTGGACATGTTACGGAAATTGGTGGTTTGAAAGAAAAACTCCTTGCTGCAAAAAGAGGGTTGATTGAAACTGTTCTGATTCCTGAGGAAAATGAAAAAGACTTAGTCGAAATTCCGGATGAAATTAAAAATGATTTGAACATTATTCCACTCAAAAATGTTAAAGCTGCGCTGGTGTTTGCTTTGGAAAAGCATCCTGATTTTGTTCAAGAACAAGAACTTATTGTGCCGGATATCTCCTGGTCAAATTCGACTGATACTCCACCTGCAGCCTGAAACTCAACTACTTTTTAAATCCGTTTATAAAATAAGTACAGTCTTACAGCTTGATATAAAAGAATGAAAAAATCAGACACAAACTCCAATCTTTACAAAATCCGGCATTCCTTAGCCCATGTTCTGGCACAAGCGGTGCTGGAAATTCGACCTGATGCAAAACTAGGTTTTGGACCGCCGATTGATTCCGGATTTTATTACGATTTTGATTTAACTGAACCTTTGAGTCCGGAAGACTTGCCGAAGCTGGAAAAGCGTATGCGTCACATAATTAAAACCGGACAGGTTTTTGAGCATGAAGAACTTGAACAGACGCAGATGGTGCAGCTTCTCAACAAAGATAATCAGTCTTACAAAATTGAACAGGCCGAAGATCTTGCTGCAAACAATGAAACTCTCAGTCTCTATCGCAACGGTCCTTTCTGGGACTTGTGCGAAGGTCCACATGTTGAAACAACACGCGACATTCCGAAAAATTGCTTTGCTCTCGATACTCTTGCAGGTGCCTATTGGAAAGGTTCTGAGAAGAACAACATGATGCAGAGGGTTTATGGACTGGCTTTTGAGACAGGCGACGAGCTCAAAATATATCAGGAAAAGCGACGTCTGGCGATGGAGAGAGATCATCGTAAACTTAATACAAAACATCATTATTTTTCCATCAGTGAAGAGGTCGGCAAAGGTTTGCCGTTGTGGTTGCCGAACGGTACTGTGATTCGTGACGAGTTGGAAAAATTGGCCAAGGAAACTGAATTTCTCGGAGGTTACAAAAGGGTTTCAACACCGCATATAACGAGGGAAGAATTATTTCAAACATCAGGACATCTCCCTTATTATGAGGACAGTATGTTTCCGCCGATGGAAATGGACGGTGAACGTTTGTTTCTCAAGCCAATGAACTGTCCGCACCATCACATGATTTATAAGGCAGAGCCGCGTAGTTATCGCGATTTGCCTTTGCGTTTGGCAGAATACGGAACTTGTTACCGCTATGAGCAGTCCGGAGAACTGGCCGGCTTACTGAGGGTACGCAGCATGACCATGAATGATGCACATATTTACTGCACGACTGAACAGGCAAAAGCAGAATTTATCAAAGTCATGAATCTCCACACACAATACTATAAACTCTTTGGTTTAAGTGATTTCTGGATGCGACTCTCACTTGCGGAAGAAAACGCAGGCAAGTTTGTTGATGAACCTGAACTCTGGCAAAAAGCGGAAAAGCTGGTAACAGAAGCTATGGATGAAGTGGAAATTCCCTATGAGGCAGTCCGTGGGGAAGCTGCTTTTTACGGGCCGAAAATTGATTTTCAAGTTACAAATGTGGTTGGACGCGAAGAAACCGCGTCTACTAATCAACTCGATTTAGTGATGGCTAAGCGCTTCGGTTTGACTTATATCGCCAGTGACAATGAAGAGCACACACCAATCATAATTCATCGTGCTCCGCTGGGAACGCATGAACGGTTTGTCGCGTTCTTGATTGAACATTACGGCGGTGCTTTCCCAACATGGCTGGCTCCTGTGCAGGTGCGTGTAATTCCGGTAGCATCCGCATTTAATGAATATGCAAACAGTTTGAATGAAAGTTTGTTTGGCTCTTTTGTGAGGACTGAAATTGATGATTCTCATGATTCTTTCGGTAAAAAAATCAGGTCTGCAGCGATTTCAAAAACTCCGAATCTGTTGATTGTAGGAGAAAACGAGCAAGCCGACCAAACTGTGACCTGGCAACGTTACGGAACTAAAGAACGCCAAACATTAGACTTTGGTGCTTTTCGGAATCTGTTACAGGAAGAAATTCTTCAGCGCCGAGACTGGCGTACGGTCGCTCAAGACTGAAGATAAATTGCAAGTAAACTGATTATGGCAGCAGAAACACAGGGAGCAGCAGGAGGAGAGATCTCGGAGAATTTTGCCGGACAGATCGCCAGAGACGTGATGGTGCTCTTTCAGAAGCAAATGGATCCGGAAGTCGCTGCTGTTGAATCTTCTTCCTATATTTGGGAGAATGCAGGTACTTCTGAAAAAGTTCCCTATTTTGTTGATGCTACCGAGATGTGGCTGGAATCAGGTGCAAGCGGCGATAAATTTGCGGCTTTGAGTTGGAACGGACTTGTTACTCAGAGTGTTAATAATCAGGATTATGACACTTTGCTGCGTATGATGATTGTGGCAATTCTCGATGGTTATTACAGCCTGCAAAAACCTGATATTGATTATAAGGAAAAAAGATATTCGACCTATACTTCAATTATCGCAAATACTTTCATCCGCATGATTGAACTAAATCCTGCCAGTGAAGCAGGTGCTGCAGAAATATATGCTATTTTAGTCCACAAGGAAATGGAGCTGGAGGCAAGATCTCAGGCAGAAGAAGAAGAAACAGGCAGCAGCATGATACCGACCGACATGCAGAAGTTGTATGACGAAATGATCGATTATCTTGCTGATCGGAGCATGTTTAAATCAGATCCGATGACAGGAGAAGAAGCAAATCCGAATGAGCATATCGAGGTTTTATGTGAAAAACTGCGTGGGACACGTCGTCATGTAATGCAGGAAGTAATCAATGAACGTGCGCTTGAAAAAAGGAAGAAACTGGAAATGGAGTTGGAGAACCAACTTGCTTCCGCAGAAGAAATTGTGATGGTTTCTCCGCAGTTTACAGAAGGGATGGCCCTCTTTGTTCAGGAAAAACGTTTCAACTTCAAGTATCTTGCTGTTGAAAAAATAAGGATGACACTTCAGTTGCTTGGCTCAATCAGCGGCGCTATCTATTTTTTACTTGGCTTCATGGGAGTTTGGGGAGTTCACTGGATAGACGGAATAGTAGTTTGTCTGGTGATGCTCGTTTTTGTGCGAATAGCAGCTTCAAGAAAACAATTTCAATATTTTTATCCTACTGATATTAGTAAAGAATTAGAAGAATGTTCGACTGCATTTTTAAATGTAATGCGAAACATGTCGCAGGAGCAGTTGGAACAATTTTTAGTGCGTCAGATAAAACTAGAACGCAACCAAAAATATCTGGCAATGGTACCTGAATTTATGAAATATCTTTATGCCATCATGCCTGACCGTAAAAGCATGGTGATTTCAGTGGATGAACTTTCTGAACTAGTTGAAAATTCTGAAATTGAAGTCGCTAAACAATTACGCGGTCAATAAGAAAAGACCGAAATTCCCTGCTTCTGCAGATCTCAAACTTCTTCCGTACACCACACAACTGTATCACAGAAAATGACATCACGCCTCCGCATTTCCTCAATCAATGAAAAGCTACTGAATCAAAGTGTAACTCTCAATGGATGGGTACGCACCCGCAGGGGTTCAAAAGGTATTTCTTTTATCCAGCTTTATGATGGTTCGAACCAAAATGGGATTCAAGCAGTCGCGGATGAAGTACTGGAAAACTATGAAGAAATTTCTAAACTGACCACCGGTACGTCAGTCAGCATAATCGGCAAGGTGGTTGAGTCTCCTGCCAAAGGACAGGCGTTTGAAATTCACGCGGAAGAAGTCAGGGTTATTGGTGCTTCTTCAGGAGATTTATATCCACTTCAAAAGAAGGGACACACCCTCGAATTTCTCCGTGAGATTGCCCATTTGCGTCCGCGTACAAACACTCTCGGCGCAGTCTTTCGGTTACGAAACACACTTTCATGGGCGATCCACAGTTTTTTTCAGGAACGTGATTTTCTCTATGTACAAACGCCGATTATCACTGCAAATGATGCGGAAGGTGCAGGTGAAATGTTTCATGTCACAGCACTTGATCTGGAAAATTTACCGCGGAATCCAGAAGGAAAAGTTGATTACAGCAAAGATTTTTTTGGCACAGATGTAAGTCTGACAGTTTCCGGGCAATTAGGTGCAGAAGTCTTTGCGCTGGCCTTCACCGATGTTTATACTTTTGGTCCAACTTTCCGTGCAGAAAATTCCAACACGTCACGTCACCTCGCTGAATTCTGGATGATTGAACCGGAAATGGCTTTTACAGATTTGCAGGGGATGCTCGTGTTGACTGAGGAATTTCTGAAATATGTGATTGGTGTCTGTCTGGAACGACACGAGGAAGAGCTCGAATTTTTGCAAAAAATGTATGAACCAAAGTTGCTCGAAACTTTGCATCATATTCACCAAACTCAATTTGAAACTCTAACTTACACGGAAGCTATTGATATATTACAGAAATCCGGTGAATCATTTGAGTTTCCGGTAAAATGGGGGATTGATCTGCAGTCCGAACATGAGCGTTTTTTAACAGAAAAACATGTTAAAAAACCGTTGAACTTGATTGACTATCCTGCGGAAATTAAAGCATTTTACATGAAACAAAATGCTGATGGAAAGACAGTCGCGGCGATGGATGTGCTTTTCCCGCGTCTAGGAGAAATTGTTGGTGGTTCGCAACGTGAAGATTCTCTGGAAACGCTTTCAAGAAAAATGAAAGAACATGGACTTCTGGGTGAAACCTACGATTGGTATCTTGATTTACGACGCTTCGGTTCGGTTCCGCACTCCGGATTTGGCTTGGGATTTGAGCGGCTGGTGCAGTTTGTGTCAGGCATGAAAAATATCCGTGACGTTATCCCCTTTCCGCGTGTTCCCGGAAACGCAAATTTTTAATGAAGATTCTCATCGGCAGCAACGTCCACTGGTGGAACGCGGAGGCTGCCTATGCCTGTACCATCGCGAAACTGCTTCAGGATTCAGGGCATTCCGTTTTTGTGCTGACACGTCCCGGCTCGCTCAATGAACAGCGGTTGAAGGAACGTGGATTACGCCTGCTAACGCACATTGATCTCAACAGCAACAATCCTTTCCGCCTTTTTTCCGCTTACCGGAAGCTGAAAAAATTTTTACTTGAAGAACGCATTGAACTGATAAATCCGCACCGTTCAGAAGGTTTCCCTTTATTTGTTTTTGCGGCCCGTGCTTTACGTTCGCTTGCTCCGGAAAATAAGCTTCCGGTCATTCGAACACGAGGTACAACCAGGCTTTTGCAACAGCATTGGTTGAATCGTAAATTGCACTCAGAGTGGACCGACTTTCATCTTACAGCAGGAAAAATAGTTTCGGAGCGCTTATTGAGCAGTGTTAATATTTCTGCGGAAAAGCTGAAAATAATTTATTATCCGGTAAGTTGTCCTGATTTGCCTCTGCAGCCTCAAAAAGATTTCCGCACTGAATTTCAAATTTCCGCAAAAGCCAAAGTGCTTGCAGTTGTGGGACGTATCCGTCCGGTCAAGGGACAGCGCATATTGCTGCAGAGTTTGAGTCAACTGTTGAGTGAATTTCCTGATTTGGTACTGCTCATGCCTTATCGTGATACTTCCGAAAATGAACCGGAAATGCAGGCAGTCCGGAATGACATCAGCAAGCTTGGACTTGAAGAACATGTACGGTTAATTCCGGAACGTGAAGATATCCGCGCCTTGATGGAATTTGCGGATGCAGGCGTCGTAAGTTCTGTGGACTCCGAAGTAATCTGCAGAGTCGCGGTTGAATTTTTTTCAGTAGGAACTCCGGTGGTGGCATTTCCTACCGGATGTCTTCCGGAAATAATCAGGCATGCTGAAAATGGCTTGCTGACTAAAGATCAATCTCAGCAAGCTCTTACGGACGAATTACGGAAAATCCTGACAGATCAGGAACTCTGTAAAAAACTCGGTCAGGGCGCACGTCGTGACGCGGAAATTCGTTTTAATCCCCAAAAAATGCTTGCGGAAACTCTGCAAGTATTTGAGCGTGCCCTCAATTAAATATATCATCAGCTTTGATTCAGGCGTTAAAAGTATAAAATTACCTATTTACTACTGCGTCCTCTTTACAATCTCCTTGATTTGAGAATTCAGGCTTGAGAAAATCAAGCATATCCGGGATAATAATCAATTAAGGAGGGATGGGTGAGTGGCTGAAACCGACGGACTTGAAATCCGTTAAGGCGGCAACGTCTTCGGGGGTTCGAATCCCTCTCCCTCCGCCAGCCTTCCATTCAAAGTCTTCCGAAATTACCCAGCTTATTTCCGCAAGAAATATTTTATCTTGATGGCTGGCATGACTTTTCAATAATCTCATAGAAAAAATCAAATGGAACTTAAAGATAAAGTAGTTATTGTAACCGGCGCTGCTCAGGGCTTGGGTCGTCAATTCGCATTGGCTTGCGCAGAAAACGGAATGAAGGTCGCACTTGCAGATATGAATCCGGAAGCTCTGGAAAATACCCGCAAAGAGTGTGAAGACAAAGGAGCCGAAGCACGCGGTTACGAATTAAACGTTAGCCAGGAAGCAGAAGTTGAGGCGGTTTATTCTCAGGTTGTCAGTGATTTTGGTACGCTAGACGCCACCATTAACAACGCCGGAATTTTACGTGACGGACTGCTAGTCAAAGTTAAAGAAGGCAAAGTTCAAAAATTCTCCATGTCAAAATGGCAGGCAGTGATTGACACAAATCTTACTGGTGTTTTCCTTTGCGCTCGAGAAGCAGCAGCTCATTTTGTGGAACAGAAAAAACCTGGTGTGATTATCAATATTGCCAGTGTCGCGCGTTCCGGAAATTTTGGGCAAAGTAACTATTCTGCAGCCAAAGCCGGAGTTTCCGCAATGACTGTTTTGTGGGCTCAGGAACTGGCGCAGCACGGAATCCGTGTTGCCGCAATTGCTCCGGGATTCACTGCTACAGAAATGGTTGTTTCTCTACGTGAAGAAATCAAGGAAAACTTTAAAAAAAGTATTCCTCTTCGTCGTTTTGCGGAACCGAGCGAAATGTCGGATGGTGCGCTTTTCATCCTCAAAAATGATTACTACACTGGACGTGTACTGGAAATCGACGGTGGAGTCCGGATTTGAATCATTTGTCCAGTGCGTCGCAAAACGCACTGCTTTACGTTGTGACTGTACTGATTTGGGGTTCAAGCTGGTTGGCAATTAAATACCAGCTTGGCTCCGTTGATCCGATGGTCTCGGTGGCATATCGTTTCCTGCTTGCTTCCGGAATTTCCTGGTTATATTGCCGTTTGTCCGGCCGTTTAATGCGCTATAGTTTGCGTGATCACGCCTTCATGTTTCTGCAGGGCGCAAGCCTTTTTGCCCTCAACTATTGGCTGTTCTACCTTTCTGAACTAACGCTCACCAGCGGTTTGGCTGCAGTTATTTTCAGCACCATCGTTGTGATGAATATGCTGAATGGTGTACTGTTTTTGAAAAACCGTCTTGAATTACGTGTGGTTGCCGGAGCAGGACTTGGGTTGTTGGGAATCATGCTTGTTTTCTGGCCGGAAGTCACTGATTTTGAATCCGGAAGTGAAAATTTATTTGCTGCAGCTTTGGCTGTGTTGGCGACAATGCTGGCTTCTGTGGGAAATATTGCCTCTGCCAGAAATCAACGCGCAGGCATTCCGGTTGTGCAGGCCAATACTTTCGGCATGACCTACGGAGCATTGTTGATGCTCGGATTAGCATGGGCTACAGGGCGGGAATTTACTTTTGAAATGACCATGCCTTACGTCAGTTCACTGGTCTTTCTCGCTGTTTTTGCCTCCATCATTGCGTTTTGGACATACCTCACCCTGCTCGGTCGTGTTGGTGTGGAACGTGCCGCATACTCAACTTTGCTTTTTCCTTTAGTAGCGCTGGGCTTTTCGACAGTTTTCGAGGATTACCAGTGGACGGCTTATGC
>JABGPG010000103.1 GCA_018645085.1 Deltaproteobacteria bacterium | reverse complement strand
ATTTTTGGTCGAGTAACATTAAGTCCCAAAAGATCAGCCTGAAACTGACAGAGAAAATTATTGGCCGCCGCACCGCCGTCGATGCGGAGTTCTTTAATGTTTGTTCCGGTATCTTTGGCAATGCTGCGGAGAACTTCAGCAGATTGAAATGCGATTGCTTCCAGCGAAGCCCGGACGATATGACTGCGGTTTGTATCACGGGTCAGTCCGACAATCGTACCACGGGCGTAAGGATCCCAGTGCGGCGCCCCTAAACCTACGAAAGCTGGAACAACAAAAACACCTCCGGAATCCGCAACTGATTCAGCCATAGCCTGAGTTTCGGCTGCATCTTCAAAAAGCTGTAGTCCGTCCCGCAGCCACTGTATCAAAGCACCGGCGATGAAGACTGAGCCTTCAAGCGCATAAGTCACTTCGCTGTTTGGCGAGTCTCCGATTTGCCAGGCAATGGTTGTCAGTAATCCGTGCTTGGAAAACACCGGTTCCGAACCGGTGTTCGAAATCATGAAACAACCTGTACCATAAGTGTTTTTCGCCATTCCAGGTTCAAAACAAGCTTGTCCGAACAGCGCAGCCTGTTGATCTCCGGCAACACCTGCGATGGGGGCTTCTCCTCCAAATAGTTCTGGATTAACCATAGCAATTACACCGCTCGATGGTTTAACTTCCGGCAGAGTTTCAGGTGGAATTCCAAAGCGCGTGAGAATTTCAGCGTCCCATTGACAAGTTTTGATATTGAAAACAAGTGTCCGCGAGGCATTGCTGATTTCCGTCGCATGAACACGTCCGCCCGTCAATTTCCAAATCAGCCACGAATCAACTGTGCCAAAACAGAGCTTCCCCTGATCCGCCAGTTTCCGAGCCTGCGGAACATTGTCCAAAATCCAGCGCATTTTTGTTCCGGAAAAATATGGATCAGTGACTAAGCCGGTTCTCTTTCTCAATAGACTGTCAAAACCTTCCGATTTCAATTCTTCACAAAAATCAGTGGTACGCCGGCATTGCCAGTTAATCGCCGGTCCAAGTGCTTCTCCGCTTTCGCGATTCCAGGCAATTGTACTTTCACGTTGATTGGTTATCCCGACCGCACTGATGTCTTTCATCGTCAGTCGCGCTTGCGACAAAGCTGCTTCGATGGTTTGACGCTGACTGTTCCAGATGTCTTCCGGAACTTGTTCGACCCAGCCTGATTGCGGATAATGACAGTCCAGAGCAGCGTTTGCTTCTGCAATTATTTTTCCATTTTCGTCAAACAAAATGGTACGTGAACTGGTGGTGCCCTGATCAAGAGCCATGATAATATGTGACATGCTAAACTTCCTTTTTAATTTGTGGATTGAAAAAGCACAATTGCCTGTGCCGCAATTCCTTCTTCACGGCCGATGAGACCCAACCGCTCCGTAGTGGTCGCTTTTATCGAAACTTGATCGATGTTAAGCTTAAGCGCCGCAGCCAAATTTGTTCGCATTTCCAAAATATGCGGACTCATTTTCGGTTTTTCCGCCATGATAATGCTGTCAAGATTTGCGCAGACAAAACCCTTTTCCGCAGCTAATAGTTGAACATGACTTAGCAACTCCAGACTGTCTGCACCTTGATATTTAGAATCTGTGTCCGGAAAATGCTGTCCGATGTCCCCCAGCGCAAGCGCTCCAAGAATGGCGTCCATCACAGCATGAACCAGCACATCCGCATCTGAATGGCCGAGAAGTCCTTTTAAATGAGGAATATTTACTCCTCCAATTATCAGCGGCCGATTTACTGCTAGTGCATGCACATCAAAGCCTATACCTGTTCTATACATTTTTTCCTCTAATGTCTGATTGTACCATGTGTCATTAAATTTGCTAAGACATTGATATTATAAACTGCTGCAGCTGACATCGACTGAAGTTGAATGCCTGCTAAAATACTGATATTTTATAAGTTCATTCAAATAAATTCGGGATTACTCAATAAAGCCGGAGTCGGCAAGTCTGTTAGTTGCTTATTAGAAAACGATAAATGATTATAACATTCTACAAATAAAATAGAAATATGCTTGACTTTGTTTCAGCTAATATGTTAAAAAATGTGGTTAAGATTCATTAAATATTTTAAGACATCAGTAGCCAGCAGGATATGGATTTCAAACAAGCAATCATAGATAACGCGTGGGGCGGCATCAACATGGATTATGGTTTACTGCATTTGCAGTTAGCCACACCTACAGCAGTGCTGATTGTCCTGTTCATTATGATTGTAACCTTGAACAAACTTTTGTTCCAGCCTGTTTTAAGAACTCTCGACAACAGGAATGAAGTGATCGAAAAAAGTCAAAACCGCGTAATTCAGGTCAATGAGGAGCTTGAGCGTCTCAAAGCGGATTTTCAGCAAAAGCTTGATACAGTACGGACAGAAGTACTCCATCTCAGGAACGTTGGTCATGAAAAAGGGATCCATGCACGTGAGACGATGATCACTGCAGAACGAGCCGAATTACAGGCTGAGCATGACAAGAATATTGCAGAGCTGGGTGGTGAGATAGCAGCTACCAAAAATTATTTTGCCAAACTGAATCAGGAAATATCTGCTACCATAAGCAAGCAATTATTAAGCTAAAAACGTAACGACCACCTACAAATGACGACAGTAACCCGTTACCGCTTTATTATTCAGTATTTTTTGTTAACGGCATTTCCCACAGCTTATTTCACCACTGTTGAGTAAAATGTTTCAGAAAGAAAACATGTTTCGACTTTCCACTTTAATCATCTTTATCTCGTTCTGGAGTACTGCGCTTTATGCTGCAGGTGGAGAAGACGCTGGTTCTCCTCTTCTGGACTTCACCTGGAAAGTAGTCAATATCGTAGTACTGGCAGCAATCATTTACAAATTTGCAAAAAAGCCGGTAGCAGCAGCACTCGGACTTTCTGCTGAATCCGCAAAAAAAGACCTGGATGAAGCGAGGAATGCCGAAGAAAAAATAGTTGCTGACCTGAGTGATATGCGTTCACAAATTTCCGGATTGGAAAAGGAAGCCCTCGAAATGGTCGAGGCTGCTAAAAAAGACGCAGAAGACGCAAAAGCTCGTATCGTTGAAGAAGGTAAACTTGAAATTCAGCGTATGAAGCAACAGGCCAGTTTTGCTTTGAAACAGGAGCAAAGAAAAGCAGAAGATGATTTGCGACGTTGGATTGCCGAAGAAAGTGTGAAATTGGCAGAAGGTACTTTGAAAAAAGAGATGAATCAAAACGAGCAAAAAAAATTGGTGAAAAATTTTATGGAACAACTCAATCAGTCTGAAGGGGCAGCGTGAGTCAAGGAGTCATTGCCCGGCGTTATGCTAAAGCCCTCATCAATTTAGCGGAAAAAGGAAAAGAGCTTGAAAAAACAGGGGAACATTTTTCCGAACTGGCTGAAACATATAAAGAATCCGTAGAGTTGAGAGAAGTTCTTTCGGACACAAAGGTTTCTTCAGAACAGAAACAGAGTGTCCTCAAAGCAGTTTTAAAAAAATTAAAAGCACCTGCACTGGTTGACACATTCAGCCGTTACCTTTTATCAAAACGTAGAATTACCCTGCTGCCAAGTATAGAAAGTGCTTTTAATTTATTACTGCAGGAAAAATTGGGCCGCATTGAAGCCCGTGTAACCGTAGCACACGAGTTACCAAACGCGACTGTAGCAAAACTGGAAAAATCCATTTCGGAATATTCTGGCAAAGACGTCGCAATCAGCATTACCATCGACCCTGCCATCATAGGCGGAATCGTGACGCGTATCGGTTCCGTGGTAATTGATGGGAGTATTCACACGCAATTAAATCAGATACGTCAAACAATTATCAGAGGCTGAGCGGTTATGAAAATCCGAGCAGAAGAAATTAGTAATATAATTCAGCAACAAGTTGAAAACTTCGACAAAAAAGCCACCAAATCAGAAGTTGGAACGGTTCTAGAAGTTGGAGACGGAATTGCCCGTGTTTATGGTTTAGACAATGTCCAGGCTGGAGAACTCGTTGAGTTTCCAGGCAACATTACCGGCATGGCCCTAAACCTTGAGGAAGACAATGTAGGTGTGGTTATTTTTGGAAGTGACCGTACAATCAAGGAAGGTGACGAAGTCAAGCGTACCGAACGGATTGCAGAAATTCCTGTGGGCGAAGGTCTCCTGGGAAGAGTAGTTGATCCTCTTGGTGTTCCGATTGACGGAAAAGGTCCAATTGCCTCCACTGAAACACGATTGATTGAAACAATTGCCCCGGGAATTGTTGACAGAAAATCTGTACATGAACCAATGCAAACCGGACTTAAAGCGATTGACGCCATGGTCCCAATTGGTCGTGGCCAACGTGAATTGATCATCGGTGACAGACAAACCGGAAAAACCGCAATTGCCATCGACACCATCATCAATCAAAAAGGTGGTGATGTGGTCTGCATTTATGTTGGTATTGGGCAGAAGCGCTCAACCATGGCGCAGATCGTTCAGCGGCTCGAAACCGAAGGCGCAATGGCACATACTATTGTAGTTTCTTCAACTGCATCCGAACCGGCACCTTTGCAATTTTTAGCTCCGTACGCAGGAGTTAGCATTGGTGAATATTTCCGGGATAAGGGACAGCACGTACTCTGTGTTTATGATGATCTTTCCAAACAGGCCGTTGCCTACCGCCAACTTTCTCTGTTACTTAGACGTCCGCCGGGACGTGAGGCCTATCCAGGAGACGTTTTTTATCTTCATAGTCGTTTACTTGAACGATCCTGTAAGTTAAGTGATGAACGCGGTGCGGGTTCTTTGACAGCACTGCCGATCATTGAAACGCAGGCTGGTGACGTTTCCGCTTATATTCCGACTAACGTAATTTCAATCACAGACGGACAGATATTTCTCAGCAGCGATCTTTTCAATTCCGGGATTCGTCCGGCAATTAACGTGGGACTCTCAGTTTCCCGTGTTGGTGGTGCAGCACAGGTTAAGGCCATGAAGCAGGTTGCCGGAACATTACGTCTGGATCTGGCTCAGTACCGTGAAAAAGAAGCATTTGCCCAGTTTGGCAGTGACCTTGATCTGGCAACTCAACGGCAGTTGGCACGTGGCCAACGTCTTGTTGAAATTCTCAAACAGCCACAGTATCAACCGATGCCTTGGGTGGATCAGGTTCTTTCAATTTTTGCTGCAACAAACGGTTATCTTGATGATCAACCGTTAAATGCACTGAGTAAATTTGAAACAGAGTTCTTAAATTTTATTCAAACTAAAAAAGCCGATTTGCGTAAATCTATTGAAGAAGCAGGTAAAATTGATGACGCAGCAGAGACAGAATTGAAATCCGCATTGGATGAATTCGTACAAGCTTTTTCAGCATAAGACACCGTAAATTAATTTCGGATGGCAAGTTTAAAAGATATACGCAAACGCATAGACAGCGTTAAAAGAACCCAAAAAACCACCAGTGCCATGAAAATGGTATCTGCGGCAAAGTTGCGGCGCTCGGAAGATAATATTCGGGAAGCTACTCCTTATGCAGTCAAACTGAAAAGCGTTGTCTCTTCACTCAGTACACGCTTTGATGGGGTGGAGCAAGACACAGGTTTTGGCCGACTCTTCCGGAGTTCCGGAGGGAAACGTACTGGTGTTATTTTGGTCACAAGTGACCGTGGGCTTTGTGGAGGTTTCAATGCAAGTCTCTCAAAAGCTCTGGCGCGTCAGTTGAATGAAGAAGGTGTTGAATGTGCGGAAATGGTGATTCTAGGCCGCAAAGGAAATGATTTTTACAAAAGGACAAATCACACTATCCTGGAAAATCATACAGGCACCCATCCTAAAGAACAACTGGGGCTTGTCCGTGATATTGTGAGTGAGTTCACTAAACGTTTTGAAGCAAATGAACTGGATCAAGTCATTCTTGCATACAATCATTTCGTCAGTGTGATGACTCAGGAGCCTGTGATAGAACAGCTCCTGCCGATTAAAGCTCCTGAAGCAGAATCTGCAGATGAGCGGGAAATCATCTTTGAACCTTCTCCGGAAGATATTTTGGAGACGTTGCTGAAAAAATATATTCAAAACCAGGTTTACGTTTCATGGCTCGACACAATTGCTGGAGAACATGCTGCACGTATGACTTCGATGGACGCAGCAACAAAGAATGCCGGCGAAATGATTGACAAATTACAGTTACATTATAACCGCAGCAGACAGGCCGCTATCACAAGTGAATTGATCGAAATTATCAGCGGCGCTGAAAGTATATAAAGCAGAAAAATAATCATCCACCAAACTAAAATTAAGAGGAAACAATGAGCACAGGTAAGATCGTCCAGGTGATGGGACCCGTCGTTGACGTGGCATTTGAATCCGGAGAACTCCCTGAAATTTATACAGCACTTGAAATCAAGAATAAAGATGAACGGGTTATCTGTGAAGTACAGCAGCATCTTGGAGAAAGTACCGTGCGTACAGTTTCAATGGGATCAACTGACGGACTTTCACGTGGAATGGATGTTAAGGATTTAGGTGAACCAATTACAACTCCTGTTGGTAAAGCAGTCCTGGGACGGATCATCAATGTAACTGGTGATCCTGTAGACGAAGCCGGACCAATTAATGCAGATGTACGCTGGTCTATTCACCGTGATGCGCCAGCATTTGAAGAACAGGTAACTGAAGCAGAAATGCTTGTTACTGGAGTCAAGGTGATGGATTTGCTCTGTCCTTTCCTCAAAGGTGGAAAGATCGGTTTGTTCGGTGGTGCAGGTGTTGGAAAAACCGTTATTATCATGGAACTCATCCGTAACATTGCCGCAGAGCATGGTGGATTTTCGGTTTTCGCCGGTGTTGGTGAACGTACACGTGAAGGAAATGACCTCTGGAACGAAATGAAAGATTCCGGAGTTCTGGACAAAACCAGCCTTGTTTACGGACAAATGAACGAACCACCAGGAGCACGTGCCCGTGTCGGACTGACAGGTTTGACTGTTGCAGAATATTTCCGTGACGAAGAAGGAGCGGACGTATTAATGTTCATCGATAATATTTTCCGTTTTACCCAGGCAGGTTCAGAGGTTTCGGCTCTGCTCGGACGTATTCCTTCTGCTGTGGGTTATCAGCCTACTCTTTCCACAGAAATGGGAAATCTGCAGGAACGGATTACCTCTACCAATAAAGGTTCAATTACTTCAGTGCAGGCAGTTTATGTTCCTGCTGATGACTTGACTGACCCGGCACCGGCAACCACTTTTTCGCACTTGGACGCAACAGTCGTTTTGAGTCGTGCCATTACTGAGCTCGGAATTTATCCGGCAGTTGATCCACTTGATTCAACTTCAAGAATCCTAGCTGCAGATATTGTTGGTGAAGAGCATTATAGAATTGCGCACGAAGTACAAATCCTGCTTCAGCGTTACAAAGATCTGCAGGACATTATCGCAATTCTCGGTATGGATGAATTGTCTGAAGAAGACAGAGCAGTTGTCAGCCGTGCGAGAAAAGTACAAAGATTCCTTTCACAACCTTTCTTTGTAGCAGAGACATTTACCGGAACACCTGGTGAATATGTAGACATCAAAGACACAATTCGCGGATTCAAAGAAATCCTCGAAGGCAAACATGATGAACTTCCTGAACAGGCTTTCTACATGGTCGGTACCATTGAGCAAGTGATGGAAAAAGCTAAGAAAATGAGTAACTGATGTCCGATCAACTCAATCTTGAAGTAGTAACTCCTCACCGCACAGTGCTGCTAGAGGAAGTAGATTCCGTAACTCTGCCCGGCATTGAAGGTGAGCTTGGTATTTTGCCTGAACACGTTCCGCTGTTGACTACTCTGGACACAGGCATTATGTCCTACAACAACAATGGAAAGACACAGGCCATTGCTGTCCACTGGGGTTACGCTCAAGTTGAAGGCAACAGCGTGAGGGTTCTTGCAGAATTGGCAGAAACCGCTGCTGAAATTGACCTGCAGCGTGCAAAAGATGCAGAAACAAAAGCCAAGGAAAACCTCGTTTCTGGAACACCTGCGACTGACTGGAAAGCAGAAGAAAGTCGGCAGAATAAATATGAGAGCAAACTGAAACGTTCAATTGTACGTCAAACAGTTGCTCAATCTCACTAGTCCTGTTTCCTGAACAACCCGCAAAACTATTTTCAACATTTTTAGAATTTCCTCTTCCGGAATTCACTCCATTTGTTGTTACAGTTCAAAGATTCCGCTAAATCACAATCTCCCCCCGAACACAGCTTAAACTGAGAAACTGCCGAAGCAAGGACTACTTCAATCCTTCCAGCTTTAGCAGTTAAGTTTCAGTTACAATAATAAGCCGATTTGCCTGAAACTATCTGAACTTGTAAAAATATTTCATGCTGTCATAATTCTTGCAACTTAATCTAAATACGCTCTGCAAACTACATTCGGCTTAACTGACATAAAATAATCCATGCAGGAAGACAAAACCTTTTTAAGAAACGGTCTCAAGAGTTTTCAGGAAAATTTGATCCAGAGACTTGGACCGGACGAAGGCCGCGCACTTGATGTGTTAGGTGTAGACTTTTTTTTCCTGGTGGATGAACTTTCAAGCACTCTGCATGAAAATCATCCGCAGGATGCGCCGTTGCTGGATTTAAGCGATTCCGAATTCCCCTGGGAACTGCAGGTTTTCACCAATCAGTTTTTACGTGAATGCGCGCAGACTTCCCGTCAGTTGACATTTTTCTGTCACGGTTTACGCAACAAACTTGAGGAAGAGGAGTTTCAACTCGAGTTCTGGAAAATTCTGGATGAAGCATATCAGCACCATTTCTTCGTTGCAGACAGTAAGAAGAATTATCTAGTCTGAACAAATCATCAGCTTCAATCATGCCTCCTGAATCAACGGACACTTCCGTAAAATCAACTTCCGAAAACAACTCCGCAGCAAACACCTGGAAAAAAGCCTGGCTGGCATCACCCGGTCCGAGGACTTTTGCTGAACATGCTTATTTATTTTTTAAAGGTGTTGGAATGGGTACTGCGGATATTGTACCAGGTGTTTCTGGAGGTACGGTAGCATTTATAACAGGTATTTATGAAGCGCTGCTTACAGCAATTTCTTCAATCAACAGCAGACTTGTTTTACAGGTACTGCGGCTGAATTTCAAGCAGGCTTTAGCCGGACTGCATCTGCGTTTCTTAGTAAGCCTTGTTTTCGGAATCGCGCTTGCCATAATCAGCACAGCGCATTTGATGCATTATCTGCTGACAGAGCATGCTGTGCAAACTTGGTCCGTCTTTTTTGGCTTGATCACTGCGTCAATTCTGGTGGTAGGTCATTCCATCAACAAACGTTTTACGAGCTTTCCGGCTTTAATTTTAGGAATCATACTGGCTTACGGAATTACCGGACTTATTCCACTGTATACACCTGAAGAACCATGGTTTATCTTTTTCAGTGGAATGATCGCGATTTGCGCCATGATTCTGCCGGGATTAAGTGGATCCTTTATTCTGCTTATTTTAGGCAAGTACGCTTTCATCACAGCAGCCTTAAGAAATCCTGTTAATCCGGATAATCTGGAAATCATCCTCATTTTCGTTGCAGGATGTCTAGTTGGAATTTTGGGATTTTCACGAATCCTACGTTATGGACTGGCACGCTGGCATGACTACACATTAGCTCTTCTGACCGGCATCATGATCGGTTCCATGCGTAAAGTCTGGCCCTGGAAAATCACCTTGGAGAGTCAAATAATTCGGGGTAAGGAACACGTTCTCCGGGAAGAAAACGTCTGGCCTCTGTTTGATTTTGAATTTGGAATTGCTCTGCTACTGATGCTTGCAGGTTTTGTGCTCGTTTTGCTGCTGGATAAAATGTCCAGACAGCGTACTTAACACTAAGCTTTTTCTTCCAGATTTTTCAGCAACAACTTTACAGAATTCAGCAGGATTTCTCGCATTTCCGCCTGTTCTGCTATTTTTTCACAAGCCGCAAAATTATCGCAGTAAGCCGTAATTGACTGCAGCGATTCTCTGATTTTGTCTGGTGCCATCCGGTATTTTTCTGCGGAAACTCCTTTTTCGGTTTTTAACTCTTCATCCTCAAGTTGTTCAAGAACCTGTTTTTCCCGGATACGCTTTAAGGTTTCACGCAGTTCTCTGATACTCGGGGCGGATTTTTCACCTTTTGCTTCCTGCCATATTTCTTCACGTTCTTCCGAAGTTTTACAACTGCTCAAGAGATATGCTCCGGAAGCAGTGTAGCGTCCGATCAGTTCCGGATTTTCTGCATAAACCTCTGCGACTTTGCGGCACTGCATTGCGGAAGAGTAAGGCATATTAATATTTTCCGCATACCACGATTTTATTTGTGCTGTCGTGAGTTTGGATTCCCTGAGCAGGGAATGCAGGGAAATTAAATGCAACCCCAGCAAAAAATAGTCATCCGCAATATTTTCAATAAATTTATTTATCCGGCTTACTACTTTCTGTACCGGAGGTGAGCTTTTTTGCGGAGAGTCTTCCGTAGCGTCAATATTCAATTCCGGAAGATAAAAATTCGTTTGCAGCCGTCCAACCGGAAGTGATGGAGCTGCCGGAATCGAGACATTTTTCCTGGTACCTTCGCGTTTAATTTCACGTTGTGAACCCAGGTTTATATTCAGTGCTTTACTCATTTAATTTGTTTCAACTAAACTCTTATTTTGCCGATTAATAGTCATTTTGACCTTCTTTTTGACGTTGCACAATCCGGCGCATAATTTCCCTGCAAAGCAGATCATACATTTCCGCCCCGCGTGTGCGGCCTTTGCGGTAGTCAAAAATGTTTTGCTGAAATGCCGGTGCCTCCTGAATTGAAACAGACTCTTCAATCATTCGTTTGAAAAGCAAATCCGGCCACCTTTCACGAAGCCCCGCTGTAATAGTTTGTGCCAGCTTTGTCCGAGGATTTGAACGGGTGATCGCAATTCCCAGCACTTCTGCTTTACACTGACCGAGCATGCTGGCTTTGAATTCGTCAATGTAGCTCATGATTTGATCACAACCACTAAAACCCAGATAATCTGTCACCACCGGAACAATCACATAATCCACATACATCAAAATATTCCTGCTGACCTCGCTCCAACTGGGAGCGGTATCAATGATCACTATTCGGTGGTTGATCGATGAAAGAAGATTTTTGAAAAGTGAATCCTTGAAACGGGTATGACTGAGATAACTTGAAGCCTCAACCATCGCTTCACCGCCGGATGGTAAAAATGACAAGTGACGGTCAAGTTGAATAAATTCAAAATCACTGACCTTACCTAAAATTACATTTGCCAGATTACAGTGATGATCTCGTTGAAAAGTAGTGGTGACATTGGCCTGAATGTCTGAATCAATCAAAAGAACATCACGTCGGGCTTTGGCAATTCTGGCAGCTAAATTGATCGCAAGAGTAGTCTTTGCCTGACCGCCCTTCATCGTCATGACAGCAATTTTGATACTCACCCCTTCTCTATTTTAGACATTCTTAATCAACATAAATAATGAAAAAACGAAGGTTAAAACCTACCATGTCTACGACTAAGAACACAAGACAGGAAAAACATTGCTGATTCTGCAGAACTTTCCCTGATGCATGAATAAAAGCTGAATGTCTTAAGCGTAAAAAGGCTGCGGTGTATAAACTTCGCAGGCAGGAGGCAGCCAGACACCTTGAATCTGCAAAAGACGCAGCCGATACAAATAGGCCGCTCCTGACATAATGTGCCATGCTACTTCTACCGTTTTGCGCTTGGAAACATCTTCCAAATATGAACCCTTAACCCAATCATTGAATGCACCCATTGCAGGTCCGGCCCAGATTTGATAATCCGCCTCACGTCCCTGCTCACCGGAATTTGACCAGCGTGAAGACAAACCGAGATACCAACGAAATATCAACGCCATTTTCCGCTTTGGATGATCCTTCGCACGTTCAATTTGATGCGGGTCACGGGCATTAAAATGTTCCTCGGTCTGCCGCCAGATTTCATCAAGAGAACTGCGGAAAACCTGTTGTTCCAGTTTTAAACGTTCCTGCTGCGGAATTTCTTCGATGCTTTCATAGTTTTTATATAATTCATACAACTTTTTGGCCCTCATCGGGAACATGGTTCCACGCTTCAGCACTTGTAATTCCACCCCCATTTCAAACATATCAGCTGCGGGAGCCATCGTCACATCCGTCATTTGTGCCTGAGCTAAGAGGTTTTTACTGTGCTTTGACGCAGCCGCTTCCAGGCAGGATTGGTTAACTGAACCGGTAACTACATAAGCTGCTCCCATCATAAAGGCCGCCAGTGCGGACGCCGGAGTACCGATACCGCCTGCCGCTCCCACCCTGATTGACTGGGCATAACCGTATTTACGTTGAAACTGTTCCGCTAAAGTCAAGATAGCCGGAAGCAGCAACACCAGCGGACGGTTGTCTGTGTGCCCTCCGGAATCAGCTTCTACTGTAATATCGTCCGCCATCGGGACTTGCGCCGCGAGCTGTGCCTGTTCCTCTGTAATGCTGCCTTCTTCAACTAATTTCCGGAGAATTGCTTCCGGTGCCGGAGCCATAAATTTTGAAGCAACTTCGGTACGTGATATTTTAGCAATGACCCTGTTTTTAATAACAAGCTGATTTTGTGAGTTACGGCCTAAACCAGCAGCGCGGTAACGTACGATATTTGGAGTCAGACCAAGAAAAGCAGAAGCCTCAACAGTTGTCACACCATACTTCAAAAACATATCTACTGCTCCACGTTCAATTGCGTCTTCGCTGGGACTGTGGATGAGATTGAAAGCATACGGTCCATTCGGCAAAGCCTGCTGGATTGTCTTAATTGCTTCTTCGATACGTGACGGTACCAGACCGGCTGCACCAAATGAGCCGAGTAAACCTGCTTTTCCAGCAGCAATAACCAGTTCCTCAGAAGCAATTCCATTGGCCATCGCACCCGTCATGTAAGCCATATTAAGCCCGTAACTCTGCATGAATTCCGGATCTCCAAACTGTCCTACCTGCATTGCAGGTACTTGAACTATTGCGGTCATCAAAGCTCCGGAAGTTGAATCCGTCAAGTCCTCAGCTAGACACACCCCTAAAGTCGATTCATTTTGTACTACATGAACTACTTGATTCAAATGCAGTAATGTATTTCGGATATCTTCTGTGGAATTTGCAAGTTTGTCTATGACGACAGACACACTTTCATTGCTTGCAGAAATATTTCTACTGAGACGTATTTGACTCATCTTTACTTGAATTTATAAGATTATGATGCTGAAACTTTAATTAACGATCAATTTTCAAAACTGCCATAAACGCTTCCTGTGGAACTTCGACCGAACCAATGCGTTTCATCCTTTTTTTACCGGCCTTTTGCTTTTCCAGCAGTTTACGTTTTCGGGTAATGTCACCACCATAACATTTTGCAGTAACATCTTTACGCATCGCACCTTGAGTTTCACGGGCAATTATTTTTGCACCGATTGCAGCCTGAATTGCAACTTCATACATCTGTTTTGGAATAAACTCTTTGATTTTTTTGGCCAGTTCACGTCCACGGAAAGGTGCCTGATCACTGGGAATTATCAGCGATAATGCGTCCACCATTTCACCATTGAGCATAATATCCAACTTTACCAGTCTTCCTCTGCGGTAGTCAATCAACTCATAGTCAAAAGATGCATATCCGCGTGAAACTGATTTCAATTGGTCGTAAAAATCCAGTACAATTTCATTTAAAGGTAGTTCATATTCGAGCATAACACGATTTTGGGAAGGATATTCCATATTTGTCTGGACACCTCGACGCTCCTGCGAAAGTTTCATAATTCCGCCGACGTATTCCTGTGGAGTCAGTACACGACCCCGAATATACGGTTCCTCTATATAATCTATTTCCATCGGAGAAGGCAGCTGAGACGGATTATCAATCCGGACGACTCCACCTTTTTTGAGATGTACCTGATACACCACACTTGGAGCAGTGGTAATCAGTTGCAAATCAAATTCCCGCTCCAGCCTTTCCTGGGTAATTTCCATATGCAAAAGTCCGAGGAATCCGCAACGGAAACCAAAACCAAGTGCCACGGAAGTTTCCAGTTCATAACTCAGCGAAGAGTCATTAAGAGCAAGTTTACGTAATGCTTCTTTGAGTTCTTCATATTGTTCTCCCTCAACTGGAAAAATTCCGCTAAAGACCATCGGCTTTGCTTCTGCATAACCAGGCAGGGCATCTTTACACGGATTTTCAACAGAAGTGACCGTATCTCCAATTCTGGTGTGACCAATAGTTTTAATTGAAGCACTTAAAAATCCTACTTCACCTGGCCCAAGCTCCACCCGTTCCTCTCTAAAAGGTGTGAACACTCCAAGCTGGACAACCTCATATTCTTTTGCAGTTGAGATAAAACGGATATTATCTCCAATTTCTACTTTTCCATCCATGACACGTATCATGATTACTATACCAAGATAGGAATCAAACCATGAATCGAAAATCAGCGCACGTAAAGACGCATCCCTTTTTCCTGCAGGTGGGGGAATAAAGTCCACAACTTGCTGTAGTACTTCATGAATTCCAATTCCCTGTTTGGCACTTACCCTAGCAGCAATACTTGTATCCAATCCAATAATATCTTCAACTTCCTTGCATACCCTATCAGGTTCTGCAGTCGGCAAGTCAATTTTATTCAAGACAGGTAATATTTCCAAATCATTTTCAAGAGCCAGATAAACGTTAGCTAAAGTTTGTGCCTCTACACCTTGTGCTGCATCAACAACCAGCAAGGCCCCTTCACAGGCTGCCAGTGACCTTGACACTTCATAAGTAAAATCAACATGTCCGGGAGTATCAATCAGATTCAAAACATATTCTTTACCATCCTCTGCAAGATAATTCAAACGTACAGTTTGGGATTTTACTGTAATACCGCGCTCACGCTCAATATCCATGTTATCCAGCAACTGCTCCTGTGATTCACGATCTGTAACTGCACCTGTCTCTTTCATCAGACAATCTGCCAGCGTTGATTTTCCGTGATCAATATGAGCAATAATGGAAAAGTTGCGGATTCGACTTGGATCAGGCGTTTTGTTGTTCATTTAAAATTATAAAAATTGTTATCAAATATCATCGATTTGAAGTGTTATTCATTGTTGAACACACTTACAGTTTTCTGTTCTTTTTTACATTCGTGACTACTGACTTCAAACAGGAACAGCTTAGCCTTTGATCCATGTTTTTTGCTAGAAAGTTTTTGCAGAAAACTCACACTTATAAAATGACACATCTACGTCAATAAATCGAGGTCTGACTGTCAGTAGTGTAAGTTTAGAGAGCTTACTTTCTGTTGCCTGTATAAGTATTCTGTCTTTCAAGTTAGTGTAAATCTGCTATCGTTTTGCTAATGATTCACGAAACAATCTTATAAACATGCCTGAAACATCCACCAGTAAGCTCAGACCAGAACCACTTAAATTTCGGCACCGGCTTGAATTTGCTCTTTTCAACAGCTTAAAACGTTGGGGTCAAGGCGCATCGGCCAAAAAACTTCGACGGGGAGCATTCCTGCTGGATCTCCTGCTCTATCACGTTTTGCGCATTTGCCGTAAAATAGTCGCAACCAATCTGGAACTCGCATTTCCGGAATTATCCGCAAAGGAACGTAGAAAACTTGCCCGCAAAAACTACCGCTGGTTCGCACGTTTTTGCATGGACGTTTTGCACATGGATGCCTGGCAGGGTCGTACTTCCGAAGTTACAAATTTCAACAATTTGGAAATCCTGGATGAAGCTTTAACAGAAAAAAAGGGTGTGCTTCTTGTCAGTGGACACTTTGGTAATTGGGAGATGATCCCATCTTCTCTGGCCGAGCTTGGATATCCTGTCAGCATGTACGTAGGTCGTCAAACCAATCCGCTCACAAACGAACTTCAAAATACGGCACGTGCCAATTTTGGTGTTCAAACAATTGATAAAGGTAAAAGAGCAACTTTGCAAATGGCAAAAGCACTTGCGGCTAATAAAATCATTGCCATGCTGATTGATCAAAATGATAATAAATCCGATCTTTTTGTTAATTTTTTTGCTAAACTTGCTTCCTCCAGCAAAGGCACTGCGGCGTTTCATTTGCTGCGTAAAAGTCCGGTTGTACTCGTAACTTGTCCTTATGTTGGCGATAAATTTGAGATTACTTTTCAGCGTATCTCTTTTGAACTTTCCGGTGAGCACGAACAAGACAGCCTGGAAATAAGCCAAAAAATTACTGCTGAGCTGGAAAAAGTTATCCGGCAATTTCCTGAACAATATTTTTGGATGCATCGGCGTTGGCGGGCACGTCCCCCCGAAGATTCAGAGAAAATTTATTGAACTCAACCTTCATATATTAAAAAATACTTATGCCAAAAAGAATACTGAATGTCCATTCCGAAAACTGGAGAGAAGAGCCTTTTGCGATATCAAGAGGAATTGACGATAATTTCGATGTGGTTGTGGTACAGCTTGAACAAAACGGTTTCAAAGCTTGGGGTGAGGCTACTCCTACCGAGCACTACAATGAGTCCATCTCACAAACTGAAAGCCTGATTGAGGATTTCCGCAGCCAGCTTGAAAATGGCATGACACGCACAGAACTGCAACAGGAAATGCCTATCGGTGCTGCCAGGAATGCGGTGGATTGCGCACTCTGGGATTTGGAAGCAAAACTCGCGGGAAAAAGGGTCTGGGAGCTGCCGGAGATTTCACAGCATCTGGGCGCGGTAACTAATTCAGCTCCTGGAAATGTAACAACTGTTTACTCGCTTGGCGTTGATACTCCGGAAATAATGGGTAAAATTGCGCAAAAAAATTCCGCTAGACCAATTTTAAAAATTAAACTAACCGGTGACGGTGACTTGGAACGACTGGAAGCAATCAGAAAGAATGCTCCAAATTCACGGCTGGTGATTGATGCAAATGAGGCTTGGACTCCGGAACATTATCAACGTTATGTTCCGGAATTTAAACTGCTCGGAGTTGAAATGATTGAACAACCTTTTCCTGCGGACAATGACAGTATTTTAAAAACTCTTGACCATCCAATTCCCGTCTGCGCCGATGAGTCCTGTCACGATACCGCTGATCTTGAACGCTTAGTCGGACTTTATGAATTCGTAAATATTAAACTGGATAAAACCGGAGGACTCACCGAAGCACTACGCTTACAGGCTGCAGCGGAAGACAAAGGTTTCAGGACAATGATCGGCTGCATGTCTGCAACTTCACTGGGAATAGCGCCGGCGTTTTTAATTGCCCAACGTGCAAAAATAGTTGATTTGGATGCTCCCTTATATCTTTACGATGACAGGCCCTTTCCACTTAAATATGACGGAAGTATCGTTTTTCCACCATCTGCTGAATTGTGGGGATAACAGGTTAATGTCAAAATCTCTTTGAGGTGAATTTCCTCGAGCAAATTAATCCTTGCCAAACTGGTTTCTGATTTTTTTGTTGCTAAGCTCGATCAAACCGTCGTATACTCTGCGGCTGAAGGTGTTATAATTTTATAACTCTTCTCTTTGAAGTTAGGAGGTCAATGAGCGAGTCGACACCCAGAAGAAAACTCGTTGCTATCCTCGCTGCAGATGTGGTGGGTTTCAGCAAAAAAATGGGCGAGAATGAGGATCGCACACTGCGCAACCTCAAGTCCTGCCGTACTATCACAGACGAGTCCATTGAATCATATCACGGGCGTGTCTTCGGTAGTGCCGGTGATTCCGTAATCGCGGAGTTCGGCAGTCCGGTGGACGCAGTTGTAGCGGCGGTAGAGTTCCAGAAAAATCTGCGGGACCGCAACAACGAGGTAGACCCGGAAGACCAGATGCAGTTCCGAGTCGGTCTCAACAT
>JABGPG010000079.1 GCA_018645085.1 Deltaproteobacteria bacterium | reverse complement strand
AAATGTAGTGAACGTGTCATCCTGATCACGGATGCCACTGCTGGTGCTGCGGCTACTCCAGGTCGTTACCGGTTGGGTGAACTGGAATTAATACTTGGCTCTGATCCAGTAATTTATGATCCAAAAACTTCACGTCCTGTTGGCTCAGCGGTAACGTTAGAACAATGTGTGAGGAACGTGATGCAGTGGTACGACATTTCGCTGGATGAAGCGGTTTCATGGGCAAGTGAAAATCCGCTGAAATTACTTTCTGCGACAAAAGCAAATTCACTTATAACTGAAGGTGAGAGAACAGTTTGGTGGAAAGAAGAAAAAGATGGTTGGAAAGTCAAAGCCGCTCAAAGCGGAAAGTTTTTGTATAGCGCTTGAAAATTGCGTTATTTAAAACTGCTCAAAAGTTTACAGTTTTGGCCAAGTATCTGATAGACGATATCCCAAAGGCCACGGATCCTCCGGATCGCACATTAACTGATGTGTGCCAGTTATCCATGCTCGTCCGCGGATTGTCGGAATAATAGCCTCTTTTTCAGCGATCTTTGTGCTCTTGAGGATTGTACAGTCAAACCTTGAATCAATTATTGAAGTTGCTGTAAAACGCTCGCCAACCTGCATTTCTCCTTTTGCGTGCATAACCGCCATTCTCGCAGAAGCCCCTGTTCCGCATGGGGATCTGTCAAGTTTTCCGGGATCGATCGCAACGGTATTACGGCCATGCGGAATCCCATTTTTTAGTTCAATCGGCAAAGTAAACTGGCAGAACGAAATTTTATTCCAATCCTGCTGAGTCGGATGTTGAAATTTTATTTGTTGATTCGCGGCTGCCGTGATTCTGGCACCTGTTTCCGCAAGTTGACGTGCCTCATCCGGAACAATTTCGAATCCCAACGACTTTGCGTCCACAATCACAAAACTGTCCCCGCCGTAAGCTGTGTCAACTGTAAGTGTTCCAATTCCGGCCACTTCAAGTTTTACATCAAGTTTGTCTGCAAACGAAGGCACATTGTTTATTTTAATACTGTGTGCTTTGCCGTTTTCACAATGTGCTGTGACCTGCACTAAACCGGCTGGAGCTTCAAGAAAAAACGTTGTTTCAGGCTCCTGCATTTGCACCATTCCACTGTCCAGCAGAACTGTTGCCACACAAATTGAATTTGATCCGGACATCGGTGGAGTATGTTCCGGTTCCATAATAATGAAACCATAAACCGCTTTTTCGTTTTTCGGCGGAACCAACAAATTTACATGTTTGAAAACTCCTCCACGTGGTTCATTCAAAACGAACTGACGCAAAGTCTGATCCTGCTCAATCCAGCGGGCTTGCTCCCAGATACTGTCCCCTGGCGGCGGCGTAACACCTCCGACAATGACCTCACCAACTTCTCCCTCTGCATGGCAGGAAATTATATGTATTATTTTGGTTGATCTCATTTGAAAATTTAAAGAATTAGTGTCAGGACGATTGTGTCGTAATTTATTTTAATGGTTTAAAATATCGTTGAGAGGCTCTTTTTTACTTGTGCTTGATCCATTTTCGACAAGTGCCCAACCTTTTTGAGAATCAACCTGTTATCCAGTGTAAACAACTTCATTCTTACAACTGAAGGAGCTGTTAGACCAGATTTCTTTTTGTCCTTTATGAAAACATCCAATGGCCAAGGTTCATTTTTTTGACTGGTAATCATGGCCAATACTGAGTGTTCAATGAGTGCTCCAAACTCGGCACTTTGTGACAGCACTAAGGCAGGCCGACGTTTTGTTAAAGAAGCATCTGTGAACGGAAAGGGTACAACTACAATGTCAAATTGTTCATAAATCATGGTATGCTTCTTCATCATTGGGAGATTCCCATTCACTTAAAGTTGGTGAAAGGGCTGAACTGAACTCAATGTCGAAAGGCCGTGCTTTTCTTAAACGTATTTCATCGTTTTCAATTTCAAAAGCAATAACGTCTCCTGCATTGAGATTTAGTCTTTTTCTGACTGTTGCGGGGACAGTCGCTTGATATTTTTGAGTCAACTTGCTGGTTGAAATTTGCATTGCGATTCTCATGTATTGAGTTAGTATTACGGTAATACTATACTAATCCGTAATACCAATCAAGCAAAAATTGCAAATACTATGCGGTCGAGAAACAGCTAAAAACCCCCTTTAATGCGCTCGCAACAAGTTTTCGAGATGTTAGTGTAAAAGAACTCGCCGAGGCCGGTGCAAAACGAATCAGCATAGGTGGAGCATTAAATTGGGCTGCAGTAAATCCAATCCTAACAGCGGGTAAAGAAATGCTTGAGATGGGAACATTTAATTGGACCGCTGAGATGGCGTCAAATGGCGAAGTTAAAAAATTTTAGGTTGAATCGTCTGCAAAAAAACATATCACACATGTTTTCAAAACCTTGCCGCCAATTCTGCACCGTCGTTGATTGCGGTTTTAGCGTCAAGTCCGAGAGCCGCTTTTGCACCGCCAATCACATGAACCTCCAAACCGGCCTCACGCAGTGCATCTTCCAATTCGAGTCTTGGTTCCTGTCCTGCCGCAATAATAACGTTATCTACATCCATCACTATTTCCTTAGCTTCTTCTCCTTTTTTCAAAGCAACTTTGACGTGTAAACCGGCATCATTGATTTTAAGATAAGTTGCACCTGAAAAGAGTTCTACACCGTGTGATTTCAAAGTTTGGATGTGTGCCCAACCTGTTGTTTTTCCGAGACGTTTACCAATTTTAT
>JABGPG010000105.1 GCA_018645085.1 Deltaproteobacteria bacterium | reverse complement strand
GAAGTTGGTAAAGTACCGGAGCGTAGCGCCAATTTAACACGGTCATTATTGTAGGCTTTAAATGTCCATGTACCTGCTTTTGCACTGAAACTTGGAGACTGCGGTACAAGCACATTTGCATAACCGTAAGCTCCTGTAATTCCACTTGCAACTCCATACAAAGTCGGTGTTGAAGAAGAACTTAAAATGTCTGTGCCGTCAGGATCTGAGAGTGAATAAAATGCTGTGGATCCATTATTATCTCTAAATACAGATAACATGAAAGAAACACCATCCGATGGAACTGTAAAAGACCCTGTGTTATATCCTCCCTCTACACTTTGAGTGATTTCAGTAACTGGCAAAGAACCGCTGGTTGATGAACTAGTTGAGGAACTGCTTGCAGAACTGCTTGAAGATGTACTTTCTTTTTTTGAGCATCCGCCGGCAAGGAGCAGAGATGTTGTCAGCAGGATGAAGGCAGCTCGGCAGAAATTGAGTTTTATTTTCATGACTTATTTAAATTATTATTTTCTCTCAATTTCAGTCTGCCTGATCCGGCCAATTGGACTGACAACGACTTTTGTGCTGTAAGTCTCATTTTCCAACGTAATTGTACCGCCTGCGGCGAAGCCGAAAGCACTGAACGAAGGCCAGCGGGTGGCGCTGATCAAGATGTTTGCTGGGACTTTTTCTTTGTAGACCGTGTCAAAGTTAGCATTATTTTTACGCTGAAGCAAAAGATTTCCAGATTCACTTCTTATACGGTGTGATCTATGCTGAGTCAGCGCCAGCCATTGTGCCTGCCGTAGAGTGTTTTTGAAAAGATCGGCAGTATTTACAAACTCAGCCCTGTCCAATAGTGGAAAAAGGGAAACAGCAAGCAGTCCGGAAAGAATTCCAACAATTGTGATGGAAATCATCATTTCGTATAAAGTAAATCCGCCGCTTTTTTTCTCAGTACGCATGTGGATCAATAAATCCTCTGAACAAAGTCAGGAATAATATTTTAATATCAAACCAGATTGACCAGCGTTCGATATAGTACAAATCGCATTCTATCCGTTTCTCGAGCGATGTATTGCCCCGCCAGCCGTTTATTTGCGCCCAGCCTGTGATGCCTGCTTTGACCTTGTGCCGAAGCATGTAATTTGGAATTTGGCTTTTAAATTGATCAATAAAAACAGGACGTTCAGGTCTGGGGCCGACAAGACTCATTTCACCTTTGAAAACATTGAAAAGCTGCGGTAATTCATCCAGACTGTAGTTACGCAGAAAGACACCTAATTTTGTGCGACGCTCATCGTTTTCACTGGCCCAGACTGCACCGGTTTGTGATTCAGCATCTGTACGCATTGATCTAAATTTTAATGCCCTGAATGTACGACCGTCAAGTCCCATACGTTCCTGACCGTATAGAGCAGGTCCGGATGAGCCAAGTTTGATTAAGAGTGTGATCAACAGCATTAGCGGAGAAAAAATAACAATCGCGATAAAAGCTCCGGAAATGTCCAGCAGACGCTTGAGCACCTGATTCCAGCCGGTCATCGGACTTTGTACAATGGTTATAATCGGCATGTCATCAAAGGACTCCACTTCTGTATGCAAAGCACGGAAAGATCCCAGGTCTGGAATAATCCGCACATCAACCCATTGTTCCGCCAACAGCTCTTTCAATTTCGGAATATAGTGCTGTTCCTCAGGCGGAAGCGCAATAAAAACTTGATCAATTTGGTGTGCCTGAATAATCTGGTTCAACTGCTCAATTCCTCCAAGTCTAGGAATATTAGCCGGAATTACGGAGTTCTGAGTACCATTTGTTTCGATCACGCCTTTCAGCACAAGTCCAAGTGATTTGAGACGCAGTAGGCGTTCTATAAACTTATTAGCTGAGACACCATTTCCAATCAGCAGAACATGCTCAACATGCGCTCCTCTGGCGTGCAGCCAGTGCAAGGAACCTTTTGTGATTAGACGTGAAATAAATAGTAAAATCAATAAACAAACAAGAAAGTAAAGCGTGTGTACGCGTGAAAAAGAAAATTCACGGTAGAAAAACGCAGTCACCAGAGTCAACAATAATAAGGTGAATGTTCCACGTAAAAGATAGTAGAATTCCTGAGGCGGGTGAACAACTTTGTGCAACCGATAAACTCCGCTGAAAGAAAAGACGAAACCGGTTAAAACGGCGACATAAAATGCCGCTTTCAAATATTCAGCATGTGAAGGAATCATCGTAGCATGTGGCAGGTCAATCCAGAGAAATCTGAGCTGATATGCTAGTTCCCAGGCGGCAAACGCTAAAGACATATCCAACAGTCTTAAGACTGTAGCAAAAACCTGAGTGTGCCTTTTTAACATGTAGATTCCATGATGGAAGCTACCGAGGCGTAGACAGTGGATCTTTCAAATAATTTATTAATCATTTTATAAATTTACAATGCAAGAATTTCATCCGAGTCGTATTCGACTTTTAGTATTTGAACTGGACAGCCTGACCCTTAATTTTGAGCAGGATGCATGGGATAATTTTCGTCAGTATTTACGTGTGCTTGACGATCGTGATTTTGCGATTGTGCTGATTGCAGAGTCAATCCAGGCCTCTGAATGGGCTTCATTTGCAAAAATATCTGTCATTAAGAGCACAGGTGAAGAAGCATTTAAGAACAATTCTTCACTGTCAGGTGCAGACGTATTTTGGTTTTCAGAGCAAGATTCTCTACAAACAAAATTATCAACTGCTAATGCAAATTTTGCAGGCAGCAGCGGAGAAACCACACAAAACGGAGGACTGCAATATCAAAATTTATACGATACTCTGCAGATATTTAATCCCAGTAAAATAACTACCGCGGATTTGTCAAGCACCCTGGCTAAATTAAAGCAGGACTCAGAGCAGGTTCCTTTGATGCTCGGTATTGGAGGACCTGACGAATGCGGTCATTCTTTTTTTGTCGGCGAACTGTTTGACGCACTTGAAGATCAGGAACTGTTGGTCTCAAGTATGGATCTGTCTAAAGTATTAGGCACAGAATTTCAAAAGCACGACAACTCTGCTTCAGAGTCAAGCTCCTCTCTCTGGCGTTCGGTTGAAATCCGTGACTGGCTTATTGATGATGTTCTACGTCCCTACAGTCAAGGAAAACAAGTTTATATCGAAAATCCTCCGGAAAATATTCAGGATTATGAGATCTGCACCTTTCCGTTTTTTATTGCACCTGAAATGATTTTACTGGTTTGGGGAACTACCGTATTTCTGCCTGAATTTGAAAATTTAATTGATCTACGTTTCTTACTCGAACTTTCGGAAAAAACCGCAGCAGCACGTATGTTTGCCCTTGATGAACGTGAAAATTTTGACAAATCATTCATCGAGACATATCACCAGAAAGAGGGTAAATATTATTCGGACTACCTGGAAAAATATGAAGTTCAGAAGCAAATCGATTACCGGATTAATTTCGAAAACTTTAACGCCTTCCGTATCAAAGAATAATCTTAACCTTCTTCAAAACGTCCCAAATCCTCTTTAATCTTACGCTCTTCTTCCGGAGTAAGTGATGCCAGTTTGTCTTGCTGGGGTTGGCTGACCCAGCGTTTAGAGCGAAACAGTACGATAAATAATCCAATCAAAATTCCTGCGCCTGGCAGGACCCAGAGTACTAGATTGAAGCCGCTCTTTGTTGGTGCACGCAAAATCCACTCACCGTAACGCTCCACAAAATATGCCAGTATTTCTTTATCAGATTTACCTTCTTTCAGCAGTTCTCGGATTTTATCTTTGATACTGTTTGAAAATCCTGCTTCTGAATCCTTGACGGACAATCCCTGACAAGTTGGACAACGTAATTCGTCAGAGAGTTTCATGAAACGGGTAGAAAAATCTTCACTTTCTGCTGCTGTACTGACGCTGAACGCTGTACATAAAAAGATAAAAATAAGCAAAACAGTGATCCAACTTAAGTTAAATTGGTAATGGCTACTGCTTTTAATCTGGCGCTGCATGTCTTTAATTCGTTAGAAAACTGCTGGAACTTTGTCTGTAACTAATTTGTTAATCATTACAGTTTATCTTTCTCTCAAAAAGGTTGCAATGTAAAACAGGAAATACTGCTTGAATACATATGTGATGCAGTTCTTTGTGGCATTGAAAAATGATCTTGCAATAGCATAAAAACAATTATTAACTTGTGAATCTGTTTTTAAAATTGTCTAATGCTTTTCGTGGATAATAACGAAAAAATAATAAAATGCAGATGCAGTATTTGCTAATTTTGAAACTGGTATAAATTTTGTTCGGAAATAACAAGAAAGAATCGTTTAAAGGTGCTGCTCCTACTTATGTGGGTAAAGGTATGCGTATCGAAGGAAAGATATGGGGTATGCGTCCTATCTGGATTGATGGCGAAGTTAAAGGGACAATTGATATTGGCAGTGAAGTTATCATTGGTGAACCGGCAAAAATAGACGCAACAATCCGCGCATCTACAATTAAGGTAAACGGTTTTGTTGAAGGAGAGTTATTTGCTTCAGGTAAGATTGAGATAATGTCAAAAGGTCGTGTTCATGGAAACGTCACCAATCTTGCGGGATGTCTGATAATCCACGATGGCGGAATTGTTGAAGGACAGTGCTCAATTGCAAATGAAGAAAAAATGAAAACCCTCTTGCCGCAACAGTTTCCAAAATTACTGCCTGAAAAACCAAGCACACCCCCAAAAGTAATTCAAGCTCCTGATAATAAAAAAGAATCTACTTCTAAATCAACTGAAGCATCTGCCTAAAAAAAGCAGCTAATACTCACTCTTGCTCATGTCGGGGCTTCTCTTCGAAATGCAGCTGAACTTTTTTTGTAGCTCCACGGTTATTTGCAATTACTCCACGTGGGCGAAAAGCCGGAATAACATTTCTGATACTTTCTGTTGATTGTATGGGTTTCGCCGGAATAATTAACGAAAATGCTTTTCGTTCAACCGCAAAATGCACTGACTGTACAGAATCCTGTATTGCCGCTACATTCAGAGTAAGATTCGCCCAGTTTCCTTGAACTTCCACTTGTTTTCCTGTTTTCAGGAGTTTCTCTTTATCAGCATTATCCCTCTCTGCTTTAAGCCACTTGCTGAGTTGCTTAAAACGTTCTGTTACGGATAAGTCAGCTTCCCGTTTGAGGTACACTTTAAGTATAGGAGTTCTGGTCAATTTTCCAGGATGCATGGTCAGCGAACTCAAAGTTTCGTCGTGAAAAGCGATACGGCAACTGAATTTACCGCTTAGCTCGCTGTTTTGTTCATCGATGAAAATCGTGGTTTGTGCAGCAGGCAGAGTACTGTTTATTTCAAAATCATTCCAAAAATATCTTGTTTCCAGTTCCGGTGCCAGAAACTGTACCTTCATTACGTCTACATGTAGCGTATGTCCTGCTTTAAATACCTGCAAAACTGGTTTTAAATACAAAGATGACTGACTGATACAGGCCGCAAGGTTCTGCAGGTCGAGAGGCCAGAAACCAATCTCCAGCGTGCTTCTGCATTCACGGCTGGACTGCATCAAGGTGTTAAATCCGCGTCTGATTGAATTTGGAGTTCCGATCAAAATAATCTTTTTCCAGCCCGACCAAATTTCACGTTCCACAAGTTTTTCGAGAGGAGTGTCTCCTGTGGTAAAGAAAAATTCATTAGGCACTAACTGCTCCATGATACTCAGACCGTGACGTTTCCAGAATAATGAAATTCCCGGATGAGAATAGCTGTCCAGAATCAGGTGCATTGGATATTTCATAACACTTCTTTAGTGATTAAATTAAGCTAAAGAGCCATCGCTTCTTGCGTGTTTTAACTGCTGCAGCGCACGTTGCGTTTGAAAGACTAATTCTTTCTGCAAACCGTCATTCTTTAAAACAACATCCGCATAAGCTAAACGCTCTTCCGGAGTAAGTTGCGCTGCTATTCGTGAGCGTGCATCTGCTTTGCTCAAACAGTCACGTTGCTGTAATCTCTCCATGGCAACCGCAGGATCAAGGCTTACTACCCAGATTTGTCCGCAAACCTTATGCCAACCAGCTTCAATTAATATGGCTGCTTCCAAAAACACAATTTTGTTGACACTGTTTGAAACTAATTTTTCATATTCATTTTTTATCATCTCAGCAATCATTGGGTGAGATATTTCATTCAGTTGCATAAGACGCCGTGGGTCAGCAAAAACTAGCCTTCCGAGCACCTGCCGATTTACAGTACCATCCGGATGTAAAATTTCTTTACCAAATGCATCTACTACTTTTTGGAAACCTGGGTTTCCGGGATCCAGAACTCTGTGTCCCAGTTTGTCAGCATCGATAACCGCATAGCCATTTTCGCTAAGATACTGAATCACAGTGCTTTTTCCTGAAGCAATACCGCCTGTCAGTCCAACCAGCACAGATTTAGTATCTTTGGAAATCATGATATATTATTAACAAAAGATTGATGTTCAATAAATAAAACTCTGCAGCCTGCAGATGTCTTCTACATGTCAGCATAAAACTAACAGCAAGTTTGATCAAGACACGAATCTTCATTTAAACACAAATAAATGTATTGACAATTATGCTCAATTGTATGAAATTCAGGCAGGGAAAACAAAATATGAATAGTCGGCTGTTTAAAGCATGAACTTAAATTGCCGGTCTTGTTTCATTGATTTTAACCAGGGAGAAAATATGCAAGCTACTGAAAAACCTGTTTCTCGAGTTGATGCTGTGACTGATGTTTTGTCGGGGAAACTTAGTGATATTCTAGACCAGAAGAACAAGGGTGTGATTCAAGTTGACAGCGATTGCATAGTTGCTGCTGCAGCCAGAAAAATGCGTGATGACAAGGTCGGTGGGTTGATGGTAGTGGAAAATGACACATTGGTGGGTATATTTACGGAACGTGACTTGATGAGCCGTGTTGTTGCAGAGGGGTTGGATCCAGAAAAAGTTCAGGTTTCTGAAGTTATGACTTCATCAATTGCAACTGTACCTCCGGAAACTTCAGTCAGTGTAGCGGCAAATTTAATGTCTCAAAACAGGATCCGGCATCTTCCAGTACTGCAAGACGGTAAGTTGTATGGTGTGATTTCTGCGGGTGATATTCTCGCATGGAAGCTCCGTGAACAGGAATTTACTTTGCACCAGTTAGAAGATTATTTTTTCAAATCCTGACCTCTTATTCATGCCTGACTCAGGGGGGCTTGATCCATCAGTAAAATGCCCCCCAAATATCCATCCCAGCTAGAAAAATCAGCTTTTTATAATTGTCAGCTTTCTACAACTAAGCTTTATTTTTTAAGAGCTTTACAAGGCGTCAAACGGTGAGTATGTTGCGTTTATACTCTCTGTTTGGGGTTCCCCATGCTAAAACGATTACTGATCCTGATCGTAGCTTAAATTTCCCCCACAACAGAACTATTTTGATTCTTAACCTAAATCAAAGCTCACACCTTGTGCCAAAGGCAAATCGGTTGAATAATTTATCGTATTGGTTTGACGTCGCATGTAGGACTTCCATGCATCCGAGCCGGATTCCCGTCCACCTCCTGTATCTTTTTCTCCGCCAAATGCACCGCCGATTTCTGCTCCGGAAGTTCCGATGTTGATATTGGCCAGTCCGCAGTCAGAACCTTCATGCGAGAGAAATTTTTCGGATTGCTGAAAGTCACGCGTGAAAACTGCAGATGATAAACCTTGGGGCACGTCATTTTGCAGACGCAGTGCTTCGTCGAAATTCTGGTAGCGAATCAGGTAGAGCAAAGGAGCAAAGGTTTCATCCTGTACAATCTGCAAGTGGTTCTCCACTTCCGCGAGGGCTGGGCGTACGTAAAACGCTGATGGATGTCCTTCCAATACATCACCACCATAAATTATCTTACCACCTTGTTCCCGGATTGCCGTCAAAGCATTGCGGAAGTTTTTCACGGCAAGCTCGTCGATCAAGGGGCCGATCAATGTGTTCTCATCCAGTGGATTCCCAACACGGTTTTCAAGTTGCGAATAGGCTTGAATGAGTTGGCTTTTCACATCTTCATAAATTGACTCGTGGATGATAACCCGGCGTGTGGTGGTGCAACGCTGACCGCAGGTTCCCACCGCCCCAAAAACAATTCCCGGAATCGCAATCTTCAAATCCGCACTTTCCGTCACAATAATTGCGTTGTTACCACCAAGTTCTAAAATGCTTCGTCCCAACCTTGAAGCGACTTTTGCGGAAACTTTACGTCCCATTTCGGTGGATCCGGTTGCGGAAATTAGTGGTACACGCTGATCATTAACCAGAGTTTCCGCAATTTCTTCATTGGTGCCGATTACGAGATTAAATACGCCTTCCGGAACTTTATTTTCTTTCATGACTTTAGCGATGATACGCTGTAGAGCAATTGAGCACAGAGGTGTTTTCGGACTCGGTTTCCAAATCGAAACATTTCCACAAACCGCGGCAATCATGGCGTTCCATGACCAAACCGCAACGGGAAAATTGAAAGCGGAAATTATACCGACAATTCCGAGCGGATGGTACTGATCGTACATGCGGTGTCCCGGTCGTTCCGAATGCATGGTGGAACCGTAAAGTTGACGAGAAAGGCCGACCGCAAAATCACAAATGTCGATCATTTCCTGAACTTCTCCCAAACCTTCCTGATAAATTTTCCCCATTTCCCAGGAGACCAACTGACCAAGATCATCCTTTGCATCACGTACCGCGTTGCCGATTTGTCTCACGATTTCACCACGCTGCGGGGCCGGAACTTTACGCCATTCCGGAAAAGCCTGCTGAGCTGTTGAAATCACAGCTTCATATTCCTCACGGTTTGCATTTTTAACATTTGCGATGACGGAACCATTCACCGGAGTGAGCGATTCGGTCAAAGGGCCGTTTCCGGAGAACCATTCAGTTCCGGTACTTACACCGGAATTCAAATCTTCCAGTCCAAGGTTTTGTAAAAAAGTCAGTTTAGTCATATTGTTCCAATAAGATTATTTTAAAAATGTGACGCAGTCGTTATGATTTGTTAGTCCAGCGAAAGCGGGAATAGAGCTTGCCCGAAATGATTCGGATTCAGGATTGTATACTACGGTATGTTAATGAAGACGCAGCAGTTTATTCACTCAGTAATTTTTGTGTTTTCTCTTTCTTCAAGTAACAGTGGTTCAGGATCATTCTGGAGATCAACTCTGTTTTGAACACGCTCAACTATCTGCTGCAATTCACTGTTGCGTTCCTCCATCGTACCGTGTTTCTCTCTTTCAGTCAGTACAAGTCGTTTGAGTCGTTTGATTTCTTTCTTTTGCTTACGTAGATTTCTCAACAGAACTGCGTGGTAGAAGAAGAAATAAAAGACAGAAAAAATTATTCCAAATGCAAAAGTGAAAAAAACCGGCACAAAAACAGGGCGCTCAGACTGAAAACTGAAGTTTAACCAGTCGAGCGTATATTTCAGCATTACACGATCGGTATTTTGTGTAGCAAAATCAACACTGAAAACAAGAAATCCAGCAAATAGAATTAATGAAAAATAACGCATATAAAAGGCTGACGATGGATTATTGTGCTGGAAAACAGTTACTGTAATTATCACTCAGAAACTACCTGCGTGTCAAGAGGATGTGCAGTATTATAGTGAAGTTTGATCTGATGAGAAGTCTGGACTTTTTACTGAAAATATGACAGGGTAAATGTGATTTCAGCATGGAGATGGATGCGTCACTGGTGGGCGCCCCGGACTTCAAACCCGCGCGTGGGGCACTAACACTGTCCCAGATAGGTTCGATTCCTATGCATCTCCGCCAACCACTGCTGAAAAGATTGCTAATCAGCAAACTCTTCCAAAATAGCCCATTAGATGTATTGAGAGTGTGAAATGATTTGAAAGAATTCCAAAGGGGAGACTTACCAATCAGTATTTGCAAGAGTACCCAAAGTTATTCTGGGTCTTAAAGAGGGGAAGAAAAATTTTAAGTTGAGTGATTGCTCTCACTAATTCTTAAAAAGTCAGTTTGCTTTATTCGAAAATTTTAAACAAACTGTATAAAATCAATGAATTAAAGTTGAGCGTAGTCTTCTAGTGGAGAACAGGTACCGCCACCTACCATAGGTGTGTTGCCTTTTTTATTGACAATATATCCGGGTAAATAAGACCAGAGAAATCTCAATTTACTTGGACTGAAACTAAAAATCTCATAATAAATATTCTGAGCTTCTCCCCAGCCCATCGCAAAATTGGAACATTGATAAATATCAGTATATTTGTCATATTTTAAATCATGGCATCCGCTGAATAATTTTTCTCCAAGAAGTTTAAAATCCATGGCAATTCCTTCTAATTTCACTTTGAATTTTATTTCTTCAATTTTCTTTGAAGTCCATGATTCTTTATCTTTTACAATTCCTGTTCTTAATTCATCGACACAATAATATTCCCCTGCACTTAAGAAGCTTGGTAAAAACAATGTTGTAGCAATAATTAACAAAAATCTTAGTTTCATCATTCGTTCTCCAAATCTTCAATGGTACGTCTCAACTATTTCATTTGTTCAAGATAAACTGTGAACAATTACGGAATCTGCCTTCTTTTTTATTTAGTCCTTAACAGTCTTTGCTCTTCAGTGTAGAACTGTTCGGGTTGGTTTTTGGAGATTTGCAAATTTTTGCGGACGTTAGTTTTTTCCGGCTTTCCCATTGTATAATGCGACATACTCAACTACTACAAGTATCAAGTTAGGCGTACAGACAAATCTGAGTACGTGGCATTTAACCAAGCAATCTTCATCAAACAATCCAATTCAAAAAGGATGTTAGACAAATCCCACCGCTATTGCTTTTTGGTTAATCTGGGGAGGACGGAGTTGCTTTTAGCAAGTTCTTCCATTAAATCAATTCATTCAGAAGAGGCAAATTATCCTCGGCTGAATTCTCTTATTTGAAGAAAATGACAAAAAGATTTCGCAAACCAAGACTATGGTAATAGCTTTTAAAAAACTTCCAAGTAAAATCTTTATTTTATGAAAAATACTTCAAATAATGCTGTAAAAATTTTACTTCAGGAGAACAAAATGGAGTTGAAAATTTATGCCGGCTTGAGTCTATGAAAATAAATTGACGTGCGGACACTTCAATCCTGACGAAGTCAAGGTTTGTGAAAGAAAAGTCGAGGTGTGTATAATGACAATTATACATCGTCTGTAAAGGAAGCTGGTGCAGAAGGGGTTCAAAATCCGTGGAGTACGGACAAAATGAACATGCATCAACCATTGTTAGTTAAAACGCGCAGTCACCTAAAGTCTGGTGCCGGTTTGAAAAATGCTGTTAATATCAGCACAAATCTGACCTGCGCGTCCTAAATAATAACATAAGAAAGATCAATCGAAGGTGTAAACATTAGGCGAAAAAAATCAGCATACTGTTCCACTTCAGCTAATCGCAATCTTTGTTCAGCCATGGTTTTGAAGAAATAACACAATGCCAAACAGAGTTTGCGGAGAAAATATAACTCCCCTCTTTCATCTCTTTCTTGTCTTCGTAATAACCTAATTCGGGACCTGCTTTAGTTCCATCCGTTGTCCCACAACTAACAACCATCCATGTCGCCATCATTATTGAAAATAATAATAGCTTGCTCATCTAACTCCTTTATAATTGGTTAACAATAAATCGACATTTTCATTCTATCCAGCCAAAGCTGAGTATCCTTGAAGAAAATGTCTATGATGTTCTTGCGAACGTAAAGGCTTGATCAACCTGAGCTCAAGGCAGAAATCTGTTCTGTCTAACGCACCGACTGAAGCCGTACTTTGGATCGAACTGTTGCAGGTCAATCCTCTGTTTATTAACACTTCTACAATATATATGCCACTTTGTCTAAGTGACTGATATTATAGATTCATAAAGGAGGTAGTTCTGTGTGTAACTATTTTAATCTAAGGTTGGGAAACTGAGAAAGGCTGCTTCAAACTGGCTGTCTTAAAGGGGGATTGTAATGTTCTAAAGCACAGGATTCATAATACAAATCAACAGTATCCTGGAGGACGAAGCGCAGCTATTCTGCAGGTTTAGTCTGCAGCTGAAGTTACGGAAGGATACTAAAGAGCAGAAAAACATCATGAGGAAAAGGAGTTATCACTGAGATTGGAATTTACAGGGAAGGAATCAATAATAAGTTCACAATTCAAAACTCTGCTTTTTAAAGAATATCTTTAAAAACTCAACTTTCTACTGAAAGGCAAACACAAGCAGAGTTCCGCAATAAATTCAATTGAGCAGTAATAATCTTGCATTTGGCAGCAAAAAAGTAAATTCTATTTGATAATAAATATATTTCAAATGACAGCAAATGCCAAAAATTATTCCAGCGTATTTAACTTTTATTATTATCTTTTCCATTTCGATTCTGTCTGTAAAAGGACAAGTAGTTTTTGCACAGGAGAGCACTCCTGAAACTTCAAATGCAGTTCCGTTAACAGAGTCCCCAGTTGACGATGAAGGAGGATTTGAGGATGAGTTTGAGGATGAATTTGCAACTGCTGATCAAGAGGTATTTGATCCTTTGGGCGGGTATAACCGTGTGATGACAGGATTCAATGATGGTTTTTATATTTTAGTTTTGGATCCGGTTGCCCGTGGTTATCGCTGGGTTCTTCCTGACACGGCAAGACGTGGAGTGAAAAACTTTTTTCATAACCTGTTCTTTCCACTACGCTTTGTCAATAACGTGCTTCAGCTTAAAGCAAAAAATGCCGGAGAGGAATTTCTCAGATTCAGTATTAACAGCACAATTGGAATATTAGGATTCTGGGATCCTGCCAAAGAGTTGTTTGGAATGGAAGCACATGAAGAGGATTTTGGTCAGACTCTCGGTTACTATGGAGTCGGCGGAGGTTTTCACGTTGTTCTACCTTTTTTGGGCCCCTCTAATTTGCGTGACATGTTCAGCTTATATCCGGAAATGCAGATGGATCCTGTCAATTATGTTGAAAATCGGTCTTATAACTTTCCTAAACAAGAGGGGGAATATCTGGGTGTTTCAAGACAGACACTGCAGGCACTTGATTTGAAATTGTTAAAAACCGTTAACAGCGAATCCCTACGGATTGGCCAATATGAAAATTTGAAAAAAGACGCAATTGAACTCTATCCTTTTTTAAGGGATGTCTATGAGCAAAACCGAGCTAAACTAATCAGGGAATAATCATGCAAGCTGCTAAAAAAATTATAATCAACATGTTACTCGTCACTATTTTTTCCTTTTCTTTCGGAACGACCTTCCTGTTTGCGGATGAAATAAGTGAAATCAGGGAAATGACTAAAGAAAAAGTTGACCACGTCATCAGCACACTCAAGGATGAAAGCTTGAGTAAAGCAGAAAAAAAAGAAGGTATTTTAAAAACTATCGATAGTCTTTTTGATTTCAGTTTGATGGCCAGATTGAGTTTAGGCAAAAAGCACTGGACAACACTCAGTACAGAAGGCAGGGCAGAATTTTCTGAACTGTTCGTGGAAAAGCTGAAGCAATCTTATCTGGATAAGCTTGACCTGTATACTGATGAAGAAGTAGTTGTTGATGAAGCAAAACTGACGAAGAAAAACCGTGTGGAAGTGCTGACCTATCTTGTCAGCAAGGACGATAAAATGGAGATGACATATAAACTCTACAAGACAAAGAAAAATGTTTGGATGGTTTATGATGTTGATGTCCTGGGTGTCAGTATTGTACAGACTTACCGCTCCCAGTTTTCAGGTATATTGAAGAAAGATTCATTGGAAGAATTAATTGAACGTCTGCGTTCTTCAGGTGAGTTGGGGTCTTGATGTTACGACAGTTCTACGACAAAGTTATTCTTAGTTATCCTAAGAGTATTTTAATTTTATTGCTGATTTCTGTCGCGTCATTGGGATATCAGGCGCAGTATTTAGAAATTGATGCGTCTGCAGAAACACTGTTGCTGGAAGATGACAAAGACCTGGCTTTTACACGCAAAGTAAATGAACGTTATGGAAGCAGTGATTTCCTTGTCGTAACTTACAGCCCCTATGAAGATCTGCTTGCAGATTCCACCTTAAACTCTTTGCGCAAACTAAGTGCAGAACTGCTTGCATTGGATAGAGTCGCATCAATAGACTCCATCCTGAATGTTCCTCTACTGGAAAGTCCTCCAAAACCGATTAAGGAACTAATCGAAAATGTACCTACACTGGAATCTCCCGGAATAGATAAAGCTCTTGCCAAAAAAGAATTTCTCAACAGTCCAATCTACAGAGATAATCTGGTCAGTCCGGATTTTAAAACCACTGCATTACTGATAAATCTGCATGACGATCCTTTGTATCGTGAATTACTGCAGCAGAGGAACAGTTTACGGCAAAAAGAAAAAGAGGAAACCCTTAGCGTTCCTGAGCAGATAGAACTTGAAAAGGTACTGCTGGACTTCAAAAAACACCGTGACAAAATGCGCTTGGTTGAGCACGACAATATAGCTAAAGTAAGAGCAATTGCAGATAAATACCGTGGAGATGCTAAGATTTTTCTTGGTGGTGCAAGTATGATTGCAGATGATCTCATTACCTTTATCAGCAGTGATCTTCAGGTTTTCGGTAGTGCGGTGTTAGTATTTTTGATGCTTACCCTCTGGGTCATTTTCAGGCAGTTTCGCTGGATGATGCTACCGTTGATTACCTGTGCTTTTTCTGTGATTACAACCAGCGGATTTTTAGGTCTTTTTGGCTGGGAAGTAACCGTGATCAGCTCAAATTTTATTTCCATTCAACTGATTATCACTATGGCAATTACAATCCATTTGATTGTACATTACCGTGAATTAGCGGGTTTAAATCCTGAAATGAGTCAGCGTCAGTTGATTTTAGACTCAACCATGTTTATGGCCAGACCTTGTACTTTTGCCGTCCTGACAACTGTGGTTGGATTTGCGTCGCTTGTTTTTAGTGGAATTTTACCGGTGATTAATTTTGGCTGGATGATGAGTGCAGGAATTGGGGTCTCCCTCTTTTTGACGTTTTTGATTTTTCCGGTACTGCTGATGCAGATGCCGAAGGCAATGCCGAATACTTCCTTTGAGTCACGCTTTGCACTGACCAAAATATTTGCAGATATTACTGAACGACACGGTACAAGCATTCTCTTTATTAGTGTAGCCGCATTGATCCTGAGTGTTGTTGGAGCAGCAAAACTGAATGTGGAAAACAGCTTCATTGATTATTTCAAGGAATCTACTGAAATATATCAGGGCATGAAATTGATTGACCAGCAGCTTGGCGGAACTACACCCCTTGATGTGATCATAAATCTTGAAGTGAGTGATGAGCTTGTTCAGCCAATTGCTCAGCAAGATAAAGCACAAGCAGTAGTTGAAGATGAGGAAGAGTTTGATTCTTTTGAAGAAGAATTTGAAGAAACCGCGAACGAAGCTCAATACTGGTTTACTGCGGAAAAAATGGAACGCATCGAAGAAATTCACGAATATCTGGATGGCTTGCAGCAGACTGGAAAAGTACTCTCCCTTGGGACAATGCTGAAAATCGGAAAAACCCTTAATTCCGGAAAACCGCTGGATGATTTTATGCTCGCTCTTCTTTATAACGAACTTCCGGAGCACTTTCGTAAAATAATTATGGATCCTTATGTTTCTGTTGAAAACAATGAAGCACGATTTTATGTGCGGATACGGGATTCCGAACCTGATCTACGGCGCAATGAACTGTTGAAGCAAATTGAGTTTGATTTAAAGGACAAGTTGAAGATTCCGGAGGAAAAAGGACGTCTCGCAAATTTGCTTGTACTCTACAACAATATGCTGCAAAGCCTCTTTAAGTCACAAATACTTACTTTGGGAGTCGTAATTGTCGCATTTTTAATCATGTTTGTTTTTCTTTTCCGTTCAGTTACGATTGCACTGATTGCCATTTTTCCGAATGTACTTTCAATTGGAGTGGTACTGGGATTTATGGGTTGGGTGGGCATACCTCTGGATATGATGACCATTACAATTGCGGCTATCAGTGTAGGAATTGCGGTTGACAACACGATACACTACATCCACCGCTACAGGTTTGAATTCGCAAGGGACCGTGACTATCTGGCGGCTATGCATCGATCACACGAAAGCATAGGTTATGCAATGTATTACACCTCGATTACAATTATCATCGGTTTTTCAATTCTGGTGCTCTCAAAATTTATTCCAAGTATTTATTTTGGTTTACTGACTGGACTGGCGATGTTGATTGCCCTGGTTGCTGCATTGACTCTGTTACCACAATTGATGATCGTCTTGAAACCTCTGGGTCCTGAAAAGCAAAAAGGATGAGGAATTGAAAATAGAAACTTCATAAATTGTCTTTTTGTGATTTCTACAACGTCATTTTCTTCAAGCAGAATTTCTTCAGTGATTTAATCCACACTCCTTCCCTGACATAAAATTGTTCGGACCTGTTGTTGATATAATTTTACCGATTTTCGGACTGTTAATGGTGGGTTATATCTCTACCGTTTTTGGTTGGTTTGATCAATCGGCTGTTCGTGGACTCACACGCTACGTCTTTGATTTTGCAGTACCGATGCTTTTGCTGCGTACCCTTGCTACCACAAACTTGCCGGATGTCATTCCCTGGGATTATCTTGCTTCTTATTATTTAGGAACGTTGATCGTTTTATTGACAGGAATATGGTCAACACGTTTGTTCTGGAAACGGACATTTTCCCAACAGGTGATCAATGCTTTCTCCGGTAGTTTTTCTAATACAGTACTGTTGGGTATTCCAATTATTTTGCTTGCATTTGGTGAAGAGGCTGTAGTGCCTTTGTTTATCATCATAGGCACACACGGACTCATTATGGTGCCGCTTTTCACAATCATGCTTGAAGTGGGTAAAAGTGGTAAGGGCAGGCTGATAACCGTCATTGCCAGAACATTGTATGGATTGATAAGTAATCCTCTCATTATCGGGCTGCTTTCAGGATTAGCGTGTAATTATTTTGAAATATCCTTGTGGAAGCCTGTGGATGATATGGCAAAGTTTATGGGCAACTCTGTTACTCCTTGTGCTTTGTTTGCTCTCGGTGCGACACTGGCTGGTTTTAGCAAGAACATACCGTGGCAGGAAGTACCTTTGATCGTTATCATAAAGACCATTGTACACCCTCTGGTTGTCTGGGCAATGGCTACGCTGGTCTTTGGTATTAAAGAAGCAATTTGGATTCAGGTGCTGGTAATGTTAGCAGCTCAACCAACCGGCGTTAATCCATTCCTTTTTGCCAGCCGTTATAATGTAGGGCAGTTAGTTGCCAGTAGTGCGGTTTTTATGTCAACTATTATTTCAATCTTTACTCTCAGTCTGCTGCTGGCCTTTTTCCGCTGATACCATCTTTTAAAGCAGATAATATCGGCTTAAAAAAACTCCAAAATTAACTGGAACTTTATAAAAATTAAGAGAGAATGTTACAAACATACAAATTCAACTAAAGGAAATAATGGCATTAGTAGAACTCGAAAAAAAGAACAATGTTTACGTTGTTACCCTTAATGATCCTGCAAGCGGAAACGCCATCAATCCAGAGTCGTTGAGCGCTCACCGTAAAGTATTAGCTGAGTTGGATATGGTTACAGAAAACGCTGCTGTTGTAGTGACAAGCAGTGATCCGAAATCATGGTGTGTTGGTCTGGACTTTGAGTGGATTAGTGGTCAATCCGCAGGGCAGTTTGCAAGTTCTTTCAAGGAGTTTGAGGAAGTATTCGGACGCTGGGCCTTGTTAGCTCTGCCGACTGTGGGTTGTGTGACAGGTCACTGCATGGCGGGAGGTGCGGTATTTGCCGCCGCGCTGGACTTCCGGATAATGCGTGAGGACAGAGGGTGGTTTGCTTTTACGGAAATTGACGTTAAAATTCCTCTTTCTCCAATTTTATATGAGTTGGCGGATTTACTGCCTAACAAACAGGCGGTGCGTGAACTACTGCTCACAGGGAGACGCATAGGAGGTGCTGACGCGAAAAAAATGGGGGTGGTGGATGAAACTCATTTGCCTGAAAAATTAATGCCGCGTGCACTTGAAATTGCTGAAGGACTTGCTCAAAAAGATCTTAAAACTTACGATGCAATGAAACAACTGATCAAACACAATCTGGCACGGCAGATTAAACTGGAAATG
>JABGPG010000190.1 GCA_018645085.1 Deltaproteobacteria bacterium | reverse complement strand
GGAGGTCCACGGGGGGAATATTCACTAATCAGCTGAATATTATTAAGTAGTCCAATTTCAGTATAATTAAGATTATAAAATATGCTATCCAGTCTAGTCAGCGAAGATCTCTGCTTTGGAAGGTAATCCAGTTCTGCTGAAGTATTGCAGAACAAAAACCAGCAATCTTCTACTGCCTGACGCTGATGCTGTTTTTCTGCAGGTGAAGAAGTCTCAGAGTGGCTATGAACTGATGAATCGGCATGAAGATGTTCGTGTTCTTTGACTTGAAATTGGGACGTTTCTATCAGCTTTGGACCAAGATGATGTACGCTGTGCAAAGGCTGCCATACCATCCAGTTCAACAAAAACAGTACACAAGACTGCGTTACTGCTTTAAAAGCAAAAGAATAGCTTGAGCTAGTTGCAGTAAAATACATTTTCAAATTAATTTCAGGAACCCGAATTAAGCAGCCATTGAATATCGGAAACAAGTTTTTCCATATCCCATTCAGTTTTGTAACGTCCCCGATAACGTCCCTCTTGATCAACAAGAAAAACCGCATCCGTATGTGCCATGAAATAACCTTCCACAGATTCAACGTATTCTTTGAAATAACGTGCGCCATACTGTCTGGCAACTTCTGCTACATCATTGACAGAACCGGTAAGTCCGATAAAATCGGGATGGAAATACGGTACATATTCCTTCAGTTTTTCCGGAGTATCCCGTTCAGGGTCAATGGAAACGAAAAGAACCTGCACTTCTTTGGCCTGTTCCGCAAGCTCCAGCATACCAACTTTGAGATGTGAAAGTGACATAGGACAGACATCCGGACAATAAGTGTAGCCGAAATAAATCAGAATTACTTTTCCACGGAAACTTGCGGATGAAATTTCTTTACCGTCCGGACCAATCAGTTCAAAATCACCGCCGCGGTTTTCATATATCCTCAGTGGTTCTTTTTCAACACCGGACACTCCGGCGGTTCCGGCTTCTTGTGCGTTTGAGACTGAGCCGAAAAAAACGGCTAATGACAATAAAAGTAAAATGTTAAATTTCATGATAATTTAGTATTTTGAGGCATTAGTAAAAGTAACAAAAACGTGTCATTTTGCACAAAACGGGAAAGTAATTTTATGCTAAACACTAATATAAGGGCCGTTCTAAAAACCGTTTCCTAAACGGCGTCGCTTGTCCTGAGCTTGTTGACGGGAAGGGATTATTAAGACTTGATTCAGGTTTCGACTCAGCTCAACCAGCAGATTGTGCAAGGTTCAGTTACATTGTAATTAATGAAAATGAAAAATTAAAAGCTTAGTTAAGATTGACTTATATAATTCCTGAAAGTATAGCTTAACTTATTTCCTCGTCATCTACGATGGTTTTTCCTTCAATAAGACCTTTTTTTATTACCATGTAGAGTACCCAACTCATTGAAAAGAGAGAAACAACCAGTAAGATTAAGATTTCTGCAATTAAGCGTACAGAGTCATTTTCTTGAGCAGAGAGGTCAAAGATAATTTCGGATGCGCCCAAAACCTGTCCCGGAGCAATCATACCTCCATCTTTTGATTCATGACACTCCTGACAGCGCTCATCCGCAATGAAAGGTGAGACAAAACGGAAGGTCGTACGATCTATCCAGTCATCTCTGCTCTTGCCGGTTTTCAACACCTGTTTTAACAATTCGTCTGTTGCTTGTTCATCTTCGAGTACGCCGTGCTGTTTTTCAACGTGTTGACTACGTATCATCCTGAACTCAAATTCATATTTCTTTTTGAAATCGTTAATTAAACTTCTAACCAGTTCCGCTTCACCAGTATTGATCATCGTCGAAAGCAGCCCTGATTTTAACAGTTCAGAAATTTCACGTGCGTTTTGACGAATGTCCTGAACATCACGTGTATAAAGACGGTATGGCAGAACCACCAGCAGGAAGACTGCAAAGAGCAAAGTAACTGCTGCAAATATTTTAAAAATGCGCTTTTGAAGTTCTTTTTTCTCAGGATGATTTTCCATAAGAGCTTTGTTCAATCTTTAAATTAACTTATCTAAATAACGAATATTATAAGACAAGGCACCGTCTTCACAGGCATCAAGGCACAGTCCGCAGCGTGTGCAGTCACCGGAGACAACATAATCCGCGGCTCCCATATTTACTGTTTCCTTCAGCACCCACGGCACCATACAGGCACGTTGACATTTTTTGCAGTTGGAACATTTTTTAACATTCCAGTGAATTTTGAACGGTGCAATCCGGCCGATTAAATTATAAGAAACTCCTACCGGACAAAAGTAACGGCACCATGCTCTGCGGCTGTAAAATATTTCAAATAGCAGCAAGGCCACCACCCACAAAATAATCAGTCCTGCACCATAAACAATAGAACGGCTGAGAATTGCCACTGGATTTATTACTTCAAAAATTGTGTAACCGCTAAAAGCAGATAAAAGTAGAAATAATGCGAAAAAGAAATATTTAAACCTGTCATTAAACACATGATTTCGTTGAATAATTCTTTTGTGCAGCAAATATTTATGCAGAGTTTCTCCCCATTCGGCAAGTATGTGGTATGGACAAACCCACGAACAAAAGAAACGTCCTCCCAACAGCAGGTAAATGATGATGACTGTGGTTGTGCCGATGATTAAATTGATATTAAAAACCTGACTCGCCAACATCATCTGCAGTGCCGCAAAAGGGTCAGCCAGGTGAAATCCTAACAATCGTGAACCACTCAATGAGCCTTCAAGAATTTGGACGTCAAAATAAAAAGAAGCAAAAAATAAGAAATTTACTGAGAGCAGGAAACTCCAGCGAATTAAGCGCCATTTGTTACGATGAGGATTTTCCAGAATAGAAACATCCCGCAGTCCCGGGCCTTTTCGCTTTTTTTCTTTTGCGGATTTTTTGCTAACTTTAAGTTTTTTCGTTCCGGAAGCAACGTTGTTTTCTCCGGATACTTGTTCTTGTTCTACAGTTTCATTGTCACTAATTAGTAATTCACTCATGCCTGCACCTTAACTTTCAGGGCTTGAGGCTGCCATTTTTTACGTGAAACAATCGTAATTGAAGGAGGTGCGGTAGGGCATTTTTCTTCACAAACTCCGCAACCTACGCAGGTTCGCTGGACCACAGGACGCATTTTTTCTACGCTGTTCAGCTTGCTACTTTCAGGATCCGCTTCTTTTTCGGCTTGAAACACAATCGGTTGTTCGGAACTGATAGGGCATGTTTGCAGACAAATTCGGCAGGCGGTTTTTGTCTGTTCTGTTTCGGCAACATATTTTTTTAACCATGCAAACAATTCCGGAGTCATCTCCGCTACAATGCGTGGAATACCGGAAAGCTCCAGATTTCCCAACTCCAACTCTGCGCTTATTGTTTTTTTCTCATCAAATGTTAAACGTGGAACAAGCTTAGTCAAGGTTTCAGCAAGAGTTTGTAAACGTGTTTCAAAAGTTGTCCGGCTTAATTCATAGAGAATGTCATTCTCACCTTTTCTGGCTAAACAAGTTTCAGGCTTGCTCAAAACAGCGAGACCCATTGCTGCTTCCTTGCCCTCAGAAATCTGATGATCCAGTGCACCTGTTGGACAAGCAAGTACGCAGGGCAGCCCTTTACAGAGAATACAAGCGCCTTGTTGCGGAACTATAAAAGGTGTGCCGATACCCAAACCTTGACTAATCCCGGCTAAATCAATGACCTGAGGTGGACAGACCTGAAGACATTGTCCGCATTTGATGCAGCTTGCGAGAAAGGTGTCCTCATCCAATGCTCCAGGCGGACGCAACAGCAACTCCTTGCTTTTCAACAATGGAACTCCTGCAACTCCGTAGACAACCGCACCACCGGCAATCACTGCAGTGGACGTTTTTTTAAAGAAAAAGCGGCGAGTAATTGCTTTTTTCATTTACTTTTTTTATGATTTGAAAGGTGCTGACTTCTCAAGGTTTTGTTGTTTAGAATCATTTCTTCAACAATTTCATAAGACAATGAGTTTTTAACTTCTGCTTTAGTCGCGGAAAAACCGTAGCCCATTGGTGTGTTTGGATCACCATATCTCCAGTTTGCTTCATTAGCGCTGATCCATTTTTCAGTATTTACATCCTGTATCCAGACAAGAGCTTTGTCTTTCCAGGTTTGATTTTTCAACCAGTTCACTGCACAGCCTATATCATCAAACATCTTTGGTTTGCCTTGATGATCCACTACCTGAGCGGCATAACGCCGGTCACTGAGTGCCATGCTGCACTCCACACATAAATCACGATCCCACACAACCTCTGAAGGCAGTTGTTTTTCATTCTTTTTTTCACAACCCATAAACAACAGGACTAAAAACAACAGCGCTGCCAAACCTGCAACAGTCCGAAAAATGTGACGTGATTTTACATTTTTATAATTTGGCGAAACGTCCTTCATCAAACTAGATCTCCTGTTTTAAATATTTTATAACCCAACCAGGAAAAGGCCCAGCCAAGCCCTAACGGATAAAGGATGCTGTAAAACAAAAATCCTGTGTAACCCATATTGTCCAGAATCACATAAGACGCAGGTCCGAGCAAAGACAGTTCCGGATCAAAAAGTAAAATTGCACCTGTACGGAAAACCTGCAACGGATTCAAAAGAGCAATTCCGATGATAACTTCTTCCATGAGCTGATTTTGCAGCAAAACTCCAATCAAAATCACATCAATGAACAACAGCAGAGTCAGCCAGACTAAAAACGCTAAGCCTAATGCCCACTCCTGTTTGCGTACAAGTGTTGAGATAAACATGCCTGTACCAAGAAAAGCCCAGGCAAGTGAAGCGAGCATCAGAGAATAATAACCGACAATGGACCAGGGGATAGTCAGGTTTTTTACTGCTCCCCAGAAAACTGCTCCGCTCAAGGCCAGCAGCACTGGAATAAAAACTATAATAAAACGTGCTGTTAACTTTCCCCAGTAATATGCACCAAGAGAAATAGGTAGTGAAAGTATATATTCCAATACATTTGATTCTCGGTCACCCACTACCGTCCGGACTGTGGTGATTAGAATAAATACAGGTAGAATCGCGACGCAAAGTTGAATGTAGGTAATCAGTAGCCGGCTCAGACCTGTGAAACCTAAGACCTGCGATTCTGTGATCCCCAACGCCAACAGCATAACGATGGCACCGCCAAAAATGAGCGTGTAGAGAAAAAACCATTTTGCCCTGAACGATTCCCTTATTTCGGCTATTACTGTAGTTATGAACGAATTTTGAAAACCCATTAAAGGGAGAGTTAATGTGCTCATTCTGCCTCCATTTTGAGCTCTTTTATCTGCTTTGAAAACTGAGCAATTTCAATAAAAAACTTAGTCCTGTCTGCTTCTGCAAGCTTTCCTGAGTAGAGTCCTGGGTTTGAACCGTTGCTGAATTTCCATGAATCAAGAGTTTTGCGGATTGCTTCACCTTCTCCAGTTATTTGTATTTTGCAGTCGAGTGATTTACCTGCTTTTATTTCGTCTGCAAGCTGCTGATCATGCACAATACGTCCGCAATCCATTTCAATGATACGGTTAATAAAGGGCAACAACTCATCAACTCTGTGGCTGCTGAGCAGCATTGTCGTATTTTGAGGCAGAAGACTCAGTTCATCAAAAAATGCTTTCCTGCCTGCAGGATCAAGATTTGCTGCAGGTTCGTCCATAATGAGAAATTCCGGACGTTTACTTAAGGCAAGTGCAATCAGCAGTTTCTGCTTCATACCACCGGAAAGTTTAAAAAATGGTTTGCCCGCCTGCTCTTCTATATCAAATTCAAGTTTCCCTGCTAATGCATAGACCTCATCTTTCATCGGAGTCAAACTAAGAGCTGCGGAAAAATCAACTAATTCTCCCACACTCATTTGAATCGGTGGAGAATGTTGTGGTACAAAACCTATCTTCTGCAGTACTTCAATTCGCTGTTGACGCGGATTCAGTCCAAACATGCTTAGTTGACCTTCTGCAGTGTATTGCCCTAACAAAGTCCTGATCAAAGTTGTTTTTCCTGCACCGTTTTGACCGATCAGCGCAATTCTGTCACCAATCTTCAACTCAAGCTCCAGCTCGTCCAGTACCTGATGTTGAGCAAAAGATTTGTTAATATTTGAGAGTTTTATCATATTTTTTTTTATAAACCAACTGACTTAGAAAATGTCCCTTGTCTGCGTCTTATTCCTGCATTTCCGAAAAGTTGTTTTGCAATATTTTATAAACTAAATTTTTTAACTATTTTCATCCCACTCTTCGTCAAGATCGTCTTCATCAATTTCAGGTGGTTGATAATCCAGGATTTCTGCAGACAGAAGTAGAGGGTCATTTTCATGAAAAACAGGCTTTGTATCAATCATCAATAGTTTTGGTTCAGAAAGAGGTGCCAGCTTTGCCAGCAGATTCAATCCTGACAACACCGGAGAAGCGTAATAAAACTTCAGCCATGGATTATCCATCCACAATTGATCAAAATAACTTTTATTAATGTAAGACGTGTCTCCATATCCGTTATTGTCACGATCAAAGCCTTCGTATTCACTCCAGTAATTTGCTTCCCAGATATTATTTTTAGCAGTACCGTTAGAATGGACAGTGATCGGTTCCAGATTGCCGATAAACTTGTTTCCTTTAAATACATTCTGCTTGAGTGTACTGTGAAAAACAACTCCGTGAATGTTGTATGCAACAGTGTTTCCTAGCATCATGTTGAATTCAAGCGGATCGAAAGGAGACTGGTCCAGGTAAATTCCTGTGGTGCAGTAAACAATACGGTTTTCAATTAGACGCATATTATCCACTTCTTTCATCCCGATGCCCATGCCGGTCGTACCGATAGCATGCCGGATTTGATTGTGACTGAGGACAGAATCGTGACTGTACATCAAGAATATTCCAACCGCACTGTCCCAATAATTATTGTAGCGGACAGTGTTGCCACCTGTATACATGAAATGCAGAGAATAGCGGTTATTCCAGCCTTTATTATGCTCAATTAGATTTCCATCGGAATACCAGACGATCATGTCACGGGAATCGTGAATGGAATTCTTGCTGAAAATATTATTGTTGCTGGCCCAAACCCTGATACCGTCTCCACGTAAACCAAGATCTTCCGGAAAAGAAGAAATATCGTTTTCTATTATTTTATTTTCGTGTGATTCCTTCATATCGATGCCGAACAATGTGTGATGTATACGATTGTTGCGGATGATATTGTGGGAGGAATTAATGGCAATTCCGGCATGGACTTGATCGTGACTTTTTCCGGAACCGGTGATAATCATGTTCCGGATAGTCACACCGTTTGCAACTATGCGTATTACCGTACCTTTTGCCTGGCCGTCGATCGTAACTTTGCCCTCTCCATCAAGGATGAGAGGCCGGTCGATCACCACTGGACCATAGTATGTTCCGGATTCAAGTGGAACTTTGCCGCCGGTTGGCGTTTGATTTATCAATTCCTGTAGAGTTGATGCTGTAACATTCAGCGCTGAAAAAGCAAACATCACAGAAAACACTACCAACTTCGAAAAAGAGGCAACAGAATGATACATTTTTCTTAGCCCAACTGAGAGGCTTCACGCAGTGCGCGTCGCTTGATCAGTACTGATAATAACAATAAAACAAAAACCGAAAGCAACACATAAAAACCAATACTTGGATAAGAATGTGTGACAAACTGCGCGACTTTGCCATCACCAATCACAGTCGGCATAAATGGTTTTACTTCAAACGCTCCGTATTCATGTAAATTGTGTCCAAACCAATACAGCCAATAACTGTAAAACCCCAGATAGTACCAGGGAACAAGTGCTGGAACAAACCCCAAAATCCACCAGCCCGGCCCTTTGTAAAAAAGGAACACAACTATCATCAACGCAAAAAGAAAATAGACAAAAGGCACAATTTTTCTTACAAAGAAAGCACCAACGTCCATTGGATCCATGCCGATGTAGTGGTTGATGACGTTCATTTCAACAACTTTTCCTCTGAAATCTGTCAGTGTGAACAGCACCGGAATTCCATCAGGATATGCGTCTTTTGGATATTGAGGTGCTTCCAGAGAAACTTTCCAGACAGGCATTGTCTGATAGCCAATCAAATATGACCATGCTCCTGTAGGAAAGTAGGCATACAGGGTATCACCTAAATTTCCTACTTGTTCATGAGCGACATCTACTTCTTCATATTCGTCTTCCTCCAGCAGGAACTCAAAAGGTTGAAAAGACAAATTTTCTTCATCAAATTCAAGCTCGTCCGTAACTGGATCTCTGTACTCAAAAAACGGCCCGCCTACATATGAACCAACGAGTAATACCAATGCTAATACAGCCATAATTTGGCTCAACCGCAGGCGTTTATTAATTTCTGCAATACTATTTTCCATATCATTATCAGATTCGTGTCGTTAAACGTAATTAAGTTACTTCTTGCTGTCCCAGTCGCCAGCAATCATCGTTTGACGTGAAACCCAGTCCATCACAGCCAGCATATCCCGCTCAGAAAATCCGGATATTTGTTTGACCATTTCCGGATTTGCATTACGACGTTTTCCATCTTTAATCCAACGGAACTGGCGCAGTAGATAATGATAATTTTGTCCGGCAATTACAGGATAGTAATTTTTTACATCGCCCTGTCCATGATCACCGTGACATCGTACACAGTTTTCTTTGTATATTTCTGCACCATGCTCCAGATCGACACCTTCTCCTACTATTGCACTAGACATTGGCAGGGTTTGGATGAAGGCCGACACATCGGATAATGTCTGCGGACCACTCTTTTCTTCGTCAAAAATATCCTCTGTTGCAGCACGTAAAGCTTCAATGTTTGCAAAAGGATACATCGTAGGGTTGTCGCGGTTTCCGATGCGTATGTCTGCGATTTGTTTAATAATAACTGTCGAGTGTTGTCCCGCCAATTGAGGGAAGTTTCCGCCTGGATCACCGTTTCCTCCTGGCTGATGACAAGCTTGACAAATTTCCTCATAAATTATCGCACCGTCTTCAATGTTTCCTTCCAGTTTCATTGCTTCAATTGCTTCTTTAACTTTGGTACCCCACTTTCCTCCAAATTCTTCTGTTGAAGTCAGCTTAGCCGCAGTCTGCGCAAAAACCGTTGAACTGAAAATAAACAAGCTCAAAGTAAATACTAATATTAATTTTTTCTGTGTCTTTTTGATTATATGCGTATTCATTACGCCTCCTTGATTAGAGTAGAGATTATGCAGAATGCAATTGTATAAAGCTGAAATAATTCAATATTTTAGCTAGTTCAACTAAATTATTTGAACTTATTCCCTGACTTGAGATAAGTAATCAGCAACTGCCTGAAGGTCACCTTCTTTGGCGGTGCTGTCAATCATGATTTTAATTCCCAACATTGCGGCGCTCATGCCGTTGTTGCGTCTGCCTTCGAAAATATCCATCATTTGAGTGTACAAATATTTTGAATTCTGACCTGCCAATTTTGGGTATGCTTCAAAACCAGGCATTGGATCACCTTTCCGGTATTTCCAGTTGCCGGTCTTTTTGCTTTTTCGATCACGTTTTCGCACCATACCTTTGCCTTCCTGTCCGTGGCAGGCAAAGCAGGTGAGACTCATATACATTTGTTTACCGCGTTGAATAGTTGCTTCATCAGCGGCAAAAACAGTTGAAGCTCCGCTGATGATAAAAGCGGAAAAAAACAGTAGGCTTTGTCGAGTAATTAGTTTCATAGGTTCCTGTTATATCGCAATAAAAAAGCCAAGAGAAAATTTTGTTCTCTCTTGGCTCAGGTGAGAAATAAGCGCTCTGAAGCGCAAATTTATGTTTATTCTCCGTCCACCATTTTCTTGGCAAAGATTCCACGGCTGGCGGTTTTTACTAAATACTGCCAAGCCATTTCCTCACTTCTGGCTGCATCTTCCCAGTTGCCTTTACCAGCAGCTTCTTTTGCACTGGCACGCAACGGATAATGCAGTTTGAACTGCTCTACAGCATCATAAAACTGCATTGCTGCATCTACATGGAGTATTTTCCTGTCTGTCAACTCTTCAATGAGTTCATCAGGGTCCATGTCATCCAGTTCCTCTATTTCACCCATCACTTTCTGTACACCTACTGCAGATCCAACTGGATCTTTGGCATTGCAAACATTCAGTGATGAATCCACTAACTTAGGACAGACATAGTTAATGACACCGGCAATAACTCCGATTGTGCCATTGTTGACTTTCACCTTTTTCTCATAATCACTTTTCGCGTCAGCCCAAGCAGACTGCGAAAAGCCTGTCAGCAAAAAGACTGAGAATGCTGTCACTAACATTCCTTTTATTAATTTGTACATAGTACTCCTCTATTAATTTTGGTCGTTATCCGACACAAGTATTGAACAAAAGACAACTCACCCTGCTCACCGGAAGACTTTTCAGCAGTTCCGGAAGCAAGGTTGGTGGTTTAGGGTTTGACCAGAAAATAACCGGTCATCTCCAGATGCAATGCTGAGCAGAACTCAGTACAGTAGAAGGGGTAAACGCCTTCTTTGTCTGCAACAAATTTGAAAGTTGCAGTTTCACCTGGCTCAATACTGCCGTGAACGTTGTAATTATCCACTGCAAAACCATGAACCTGATCCTGCGCACGTTCCACATTTGTGATGTGCCATGTGATCTCGTCACCCACTTTAACCTCAATTACTTCCGGGCTGAAGTGACTGCGGATTGCAGTAGCGTAAATGGTGACTTTGTTGCCGTTTCGTTCTACACGCTCATTACCGGCACGCACATAATGTTCAAAGTCCTTTTTGCTGAAGCGAATCAACGGCTTCAATTTGTCAGCTTTGATCATTTGCACATAATGTGGTTCTCCCAGAGGCAGAGGCATATCATAAAGCAACTGCATTGGACGGCCCGCTGTGATATCAATCAACTGATGGTTCTGCGGATGCAAAGGTCCTACAGGTGAAAAACGGTCAATCGCTAATTTATTTAATGCAATCAGATACTTTCCGTCAGGATCCACAGTATCACCTTCTGCGGTCACCAAATGACCGATATTGTAGTGAATTGGAATTTTATTGAGCACTTTACCTTTCAAATAATCCCAACGTACAACCATCGAATCGACATAGAGAGAGGTGTAAACCACACCTTTTTCTTTGTCATACTGAGTATGCAATGGTCCCAAACCAACGTTTACCTGAGTATGCATTGATTTTTTCATATCCAGAATTGGAATTCCCCATGGGTCTTTACCGGCAAAATCTTTGTTATCCACCAATGCCTTGATTTTCTTAAAATCATAAACAGTTGTGTGAGTATCAAGTTTTCCGGAAACAATGATGTAACGTCCGTCAGGACTGACATCTGCACCGTGAGGGCTTTTTGCTTCAGGCAGGAGGAAAAGTGCATTCGCCGCAACCATGTCTTTCATGGAAAGTACTGCATGTCCATTAAATTTAGTGAACTTGCCGGCCTTGAAAAGTTTCTCCGCAGCTTTCCAGTTTACGATGTGCATGTAGTCAGTGTCTTTAGACGACATACCAGCTTCGTTTGCCAGGCGGTGTTTCCACTTAGTGTTGCCTTTACCAAAACCACCGATATAGAGTTCAGTGTTTACGGAGTTCGTGAAAGACCAACCTTCACTTATACCTTTTCCTACATCACTGATGTCCTGCATATATGGAGGCATTTCAACAGTAAATGATTTTTCAGGCAGTAACCGACCCTGCTTACTGGCATACTTGAGAATGTTTTTCTTATGTTCTTTTAAACCACCTGCACCAAGTTTCTCAGACACAGCAGCCAAAAATGCGGCTTCTCCGTGAAATTCTTGATTCATCAAGGCTTTCAAACCTTTGGTAGGAACACCCTTTTTCTTTAAGCGCCGTAGTGCTTTACTGGTAAGAGACATCAAAGCATTTCTGTCAAACTTCCAATATGTAACTCCACCACGATACTTTTGCTGGTATTCGTCTAGGGAAACATATTCTTTTCCGTAAGGAGCTGGATATTGTGCTGCTTCCAAAACATAATCAGTGTTTGGAGTTACAAAAGTTCCGCCGTGTTCTGATTTGAAAATCGGATTTACGACTATCTGCTTTGTTTCAAAAGTTGACAAATCGATCACGGCAATCCGTGGATTTGCTTTGTCATTGATGAAAAGGTACTTTCCATCGTAATCACCGTTCGTTTCTGAAAGAGCAGGATGGTGAGTATCTCCCCAGCGGATTTCTCTTCCATCAATCTTTCCTTCTTCCAGGATTTTCATACTTTCTACTTCACCATAACCGTAACCCTGCCACGGTTCAGGTGTAAAAACCGCGATATACTTGAGAATGCGCATCGAAGGCACTCCATAGACAATCACTTGTCCTGACTGTCCTCCGGAAGAAAAAACAAGATATTCATCTTTCTTTCCTGAAGGATTAAAAGTTTTTGCTGCGGCCAGCAGGTCTTTTTCGCTTAATCCGCGTTGCTTCATTACTTCCTGCAGCGATTGCGCATAAGCTGCTCCCGCTACTGTAAGAGCCACACTCATAACAACTACCATTCGCATGACCTTCACTAGAACACTCAACATCGTTCTACTCCTACATCTAGATTCAACATTTATATAAGCCTCAGAAGAGGCCGAGACTCCTTTTACTTCTATGACAAGAGCACCGAAGAAGGCAGGAAAAAACCTCGATATTCAGAATCTCAAATATATCTAAATGTGACTATACGCAAATTTACGGAGTTAAATGCCGAAGAAGGTTCTGGCAAAATTTCCGGAGGGAAGAATTAGGAAGAAATGAACTTTTTTGGTGCAGACTAATCCTGCGCTGCATACCACTGATAAACTTGATGAAGGCCTTCCTTCAAGGGGATACGTGGCTTCCATCCCAATGAATTTATTTTGGAAATATCAAGAATTTTTTGGGGAGTACCGTTTGGATATGAACTGTCAAAGTCAAGACGTCCACTGAAGCCGACAACTTTTTGAATAGTTTCCGCTAATTTCCGGATCGTCTGGTCTTCACCACAGCCGACATTGACTATTGCTGAATCATCGTAACTTTCCATCAAAAACAATAGTGCCTCAGCAAGATCATCTGTATGTAGAAATTCACGGCGTGCTGTGCCGTTACCCCAAATGTTGACTGACTCTGCATTTGAGAGTTTTGCTTCATGAAACTTGCGGATCAGGGCAGGCAGTACATGTGAGTTTTCCGGATGAAAATTGTCGTTTATTCCATAGAGATTTGTAGGCATTACAGAAATAAAATTTGTTCCGTACTGTTGATTGTAACTTTGACAGGTTTTGATACCTGCAATTTTAGCCAGCGCATATGCGTCATTGGTTGACTCAAGTTCGCCGGTCAGCAAATATTCCTCTTTAATTGGCTGAGGGCAGAGTTTCGGGTATATACAGGAACTGCCGAGAAACATTAATTTTTCAACTCCGTGACTCCATGCTTCGTGGATGACATTCGTTTGTACCAGTAAATTTTCACGCATAAAATCAGCAGGATATGTGCTGTTTGCATGTATACCTCCGACTTTTGCTGCCGCCAGAAAAACATATTCCGGTTTTGTCTCAGCAAAAAATTTCTGCACAGCAACCGCATCCAGCAATTCCAATTCTGCATGTGTACGTGTAATTAAATTTTCAAAGCCTTTTTGTTCAAGTGCTCTGATGATTGCAGAACCGACCAAACCGCGATGCCCTGCGACATAAATACGGGAATTAATTTTCATTACTTATGCTGTTTTTCTTGGGGGATTTTTATTTATTTTTGCGAATCCAGACAACCAACGCTGCAAAATATTATTCAGTTTCAATAAATACTATGTAGCTATCATACATTTGATTTTCTATGGTACAAGTTTTTTGAAATTTTCAGAATTTTCTTTAGGACACATTGCATTTAATTGTTGCTGAAAAGAAACAGTACTTTTCATTAACAAAAGATTACTTGCTCCAAAACGCATTTTCCATGATAATAATGTAAGAGAAATATTTGCTTTCCTCAATACATCAGCATGTCCGAACTCACTTTAAAACAAGAAACAATTGAACATCTTCTGCATGGAGATTTCCAGGAACCACGCTCGGTTTTAGGTTTTCACGAAGTCCGTAAAAAGAACGGTCAACGGGTTTGGATTGTACGTGTATTGGAAACTGAAGCCAGCAAGGTTTATCTCTTTTGGGATGACCAGACAGAGGCGGAAGCAGTATTGATGAAAAATATCCACTCCGGAGGATTGTTTGAGTTGAAAATTCCACCGCGTGCGGAACTCAAACCTTACCGTTTGAAAATCATTTACAAAGACGGTAACAAACACATACGTCATGATCCATTTTACTTCTCTCCGCAATTTACGGAATTCGATCAATTCCTCTTTGGACAGGGAAATCACCACCGGCTTTATCACAAACTAGGTGCGCATCCAGTAACGCTGGACGGTGTCTCCGGAACTCTTTTTGCAGTTTGGGCACCTAACGCCAAACGGGTGAGTGTGGTTGGTGACTTCAACCTCTGGGACGGTCTGAAGCATCCAATGCAAATCATCGGCGGTTCCGGAATTTGGGAAGTATTTATTCCGGAAGTGAGTGTGGGCACGCTCTATAAATTTGAAATTAAAACCTTAGAAAATCAAATATTATTGAAAAGTGATCCGCTTGGTTTTTCAGCAGAAATGCGACCCTCTACTGCTTCGATTATCACGGAATTGAGCGGTTTCAAATGGAACGACGAAAAGTGGCTGGAGCAGCGTGCAAAGCGCAATCCTCTGATTCAACCGGTTAATGTTTACGAAGTTCATTTGGGATCATGGCAAAGGCTTCCGCAAGAAAACTCGCCTGATGAAAACCGCTCGCTGACTTATCCTGAACTCGCCGACCGTCTGATTCCGTATGTTAAGGAAATGGGCTACACCCACCTTGAATTAATGCCTATTGCAGAACATCCATTTGACGGTTCATGGGGTTATCAAGTGACCGGTTATTTCGCGCCTACCTCACGTTTCGGTACACCGCAGCAGTTCAAGGAATTTATTGACCGCTGCCATGCTGCCGGACTGGGTGTGATTCTGGACTGGGTTCCAGGACACTTTCCAAAAGATGCGCACGGACTGGCGCGTTTTGACGGCACAGCGCTTTATGAACACGAAGATCCAAAGCAAGGTGAACATAAAGAATGGGGCACGCTGATCTTTAATTTTGAGCGGAATGAAGTACGTAACTTTCTAATTTCAAATGCTTTATTCTGGTTTGACGAATATCACATCGATGGTATCAGAGTTGACGCGGTGGCGTCCATGCTCTATTTGGATTATGACCGTGATGATGGCGAATGGATTCCGAACAAATACGGTGGAAATGAAAATATCGGCGCGATTGATTTTTTCCGGCAGCTGCACGAAACACTGTTTCATTATCACCCAGGAATTCTTTCGATTGCAGAAGAATCAACTGCATGGGGCGGAGTGAGTCATCCGACTTATGCCGGTGGTTTAGGTTTCAATTTTAAGTGGAACATGGGCTGGATGAACGATACTTTGAGTTACATGCAAAAAGATCCTGTCTATCGTAAATACGAACATCATTTGCTTACGTTTTCGCTGATCTATGCCTTCACGGAAAATTTCATGCTCTCACTGTCGCACGACGAAGTGGTACATGGTAAACGTTCACTGCTCGATAAAATGCCCGGTGACGTTTGGCAAAAATTTGCCGGACTGAGGCTCTATCTCGCTTTTCAAATGGCTCATCCGGGAAAGCAACTGACATTCATGGGCACAGAATTCGGTCAGTGGAAAGAATGGAGCGAGGCCAGTAGCCTTGACTGGAACCTGCTCGAATATCCGGAACATCAGAAATTACAGAAATGCGTCAAAACACTGAATCATTTTTATCTGGGCAAGCCTGCACTTTTCACGAACGATTTTGATTGGACTGGTTTTCAATGGATCGACCATCATGATCAGGACAACAGCATTTTGTCTTTCATCCGTAGACCTGCGAAAAACATGGCTGAAGCAGATTTGATTTTTATTTTCAATTTTACACCACTGCCGCGTGATAATTATTTGATGGGCTTTCCGGAAGCTGGACCTTTCAGTAAAATATTGGACACGGATGATACGATTTTTGGCGGTTCCGGATACAACCAGCAACAACAAATCGACACCGTTCCGGAAGAATGGCAGGGTCAAACGCATCGTGGAGCAGTGAATTTGCCGCCTTTGGCTTGTCTCGTTTTTGAAAAAAAGAAGAAAAGGAAATCCATTTCTGCTGTAAAGAAACCACAAAAAGCTCGCTCCAGTACTAAAAAGCAGAAAAAAGGATGATGAGTACAAAAGCTAAATCCAGCTTGTTTCTGCAAGGCGCGCTTGATTCTTCTCCCTTGATACTGGCAGCAATTCCATTTGGATTGATTTTCGGTGCGTTGGCAATCACCACCGGTTTATCCTCTTGGGCAACATTGGCTATGTCACTGTTTGTCTTTGCAGGTGCATCTCAATTTATCGCCGTCACCCTGCTTGCTTCCGCCACTGCGCTTCCGGTTATATTACTGACTGTTTTTGTAGTCAATCTACGTCACATGCTTTATGCCGCCAGTTTGATGCCGCAGGTTGAAAATCTGCCGCAAAAGTTTCGGTTCCCATTGGCATTCTGGCTAACCGATGAAACATTTGCTGTTGTCAGTAACCGAGTCGCGCGGAAGGATGACACCTCCGGACTGCATTGGTATTTCCTGGGTTCTGCACTGGCGATGTATACTGTCTGGGCAACTTGTACAGTCATCGGGATAATTATGGGACAGCAAATTCCGGATATTGCAAGTTGGGGTTTGGACGTTGCGATGCTAGTGGGCTTTATAGGAATTGTCGTACCGAATCTTAAATTACGCGCCGACTGGGCCTGCGCGGCTACTGCTATGTTCAGTACCTTGATGACATACCACTGGCCAAACCAGACCGGATTGCTTTTCTCGTCCTTCCTGGCAATCAGTGTTGCGATTTTACTGGACCGGCGTGTAAAAGTTAGCGTGGAGCAGAATCATGAATGAGTGGCTGCTGATTGGGGCAATGACCGTTTTAACTTTTACACCACGCTATCTCCCTTTTGGAATGGCCGGAAAAGTGAAGATTCCGCCGATCCTGGAACGCGCTTTGACATTTGTGCCGATTGCTGTTTTGACTTCAATTATAACTCAGTCCAGTCTCATTCGTGACGGTGAACTGGCGCTGAATCTGGCTAACCACCATCTTCTCGCAGTTCTGGCTGCATTTGTTACTGCATTAATCAGCCGCCGATTATTTATCATCGTAACAGTCGGTTTGGCTGCGTTTATAATGGCAAAGTGGCTCTTGTGAAGCTGGGACAAAATAGTATACAACACTGGCTTCAAAACTCCTCAGGGTTCCCAGTCAAATGATAAAACAAAATATGTCGTCATATTCCCGAGGAATACTGCTGGTTATCTTTGCCGGTGTATGTTGGAGCATTGGTGGAATAATGCTGCGCAGTATGGAAACCGCAACAGCCTGGCAGGTACTGTTTTATCGAGCTGTGGGCATGATTTTCATGATGTCAATCATCATGTTCGTACGTCACCGTACAGGCATTTTCAAAATCGTGCGTGCCGCGGGTCTTCCAGGTTTTGTAGGAGCACTTTGTCTGACAACGGCTTTTACAACAAATATTTTCTCGATGCTGCAGACAACTGTGGCGAACACAATGCTGATGCAAAGCACCCAGACATTCTTTGCGGCAGTGCTTGGCTGGCTCGTATTGAGGGAAACAGTTCCACGGGTAAGCTGGATCGCAATGTCGGTAGCGCTGATTGGTGTGGTTGTAATGGTTGGTGAAGGCTTTGAAAGCGATTCTTTAACAGGAAATTTATTAGCGCTCACAACGGGCTTCATGGTGGCAGGTTATGCTGTTGCACTTCGTGCAGGTCAGATGAGTGACATGTTGTCCGCGGCATTCCTCGCAGGCATCTTCACGCTAATCACAAGTGGAGTGATCGCCACTGATCTCGTCATCAGTAATCATGACTTAGCTCTGAGTCTTGTCATGGGAGTTGTGCAGTTTGGAGTAGGTTTCACGCTGTTCACCTTTGGCGCACGCTTTGTTCCGGCTGCAGAACTGATGCTGCTGTCCTTGACAGAAGTCGTGCTTGCTCCAATCTGGGTCTGGCTGGGAGTAGGAGAGGAAGCATCTGTCATGACTCTCATTGGAGGCGGAATCATCCTTGCGTCAATCACAGTTCTCTCTGTGTTTGGCATGCTGCGTAACCGTAAA
>JABGPG010000151.1 GCA_018645085.1 Deltaproteobacteria bacterium | reverse complement strand
ATGACAAACAAGTTGAATAGTTGACTTTTTATAACACTATTTATTTGATTATTTAAGTTGCTAATTTCTTTTTTTAAGCCAGCATTCCACCGTCTACTGTGAAGGTGCTGCCGGTAATGTAAGAGGCTGCAGCGGAAACCAGAAAAAGCACCATTCCTGACATCTCACTCGGCTGAGCAATCCTGCCCAGCGGAATTTGCTGAAGAACTTTCTGCATCAATTCATCATTTTGCGTCAGGGCAGAAGCGAATTTCGTATCAGTCAATCCCGGTAGCAGCGCGTTGACCCGAATATTGTCCCGTCCCAACTCTTTGGCAAAAGCTTGTGTCATTGAAATAAGCGCTGCTTTGGTGATGGAATAAATACTTTGGTTTAACATCGGAATACGACCATTGATCGAAGAGACATTCACGATGCTTCCACCACCGTTTTTTCTCATTAATACTGCTGCATGCTGACTCATGAAAAACGGCCCCTTCAAATTCACAGCAAGTGTTTTATCCCACGCCTGTTCATCCGCTTCGAGGACAGAACCGTAAAATGGATTGGTTGCTGCGTTATTCACCAGAATATCAAGCCGGCCGTGTTTCTCATGAATTTTTTCAAATAATGATTTGATCTGTGCAAGATCACCATTGTGACAAACCATCGCTGACGCCTGATTCCCGGCTTTTTTAATCTGTGCCTGAACTTCCGCTAAATTTTCTGCCTTGCGGCTGGTCAGGATGACATGTGCGCCAAATTCAGCCAAAATTTCTGCTGTTGCAGCTCCAATCCCACGGCTTGCACCGGAAACTAAAGCGACTTTAGAACTCAGATCAAACATTGCTGGTACTTCCATAAATTCTCCTTCTTTAATGTTGTTCCATAATATCGCTAGTCTGCAGAAGACGCAATGCGGTTTTAAACTGAAGCATTCTCCCGGAAAGGCGGGATCATTCAATTATTGTCAGTTGCGAAACGCAGCCATTTTTGCTGATGCTTGCACAGATTTTGCGTTGCCACTTGAATTTAACTTCGATAAACTAACTCAGTTGATGATGCATATTAAAAAGCCATAAAATCGTATCATTGCTTACAAAGCGAGAACTTAATTTTAAATAAGCATTGATATTATTAAGATCTCTCTCTTCGTTCGAAATGACAGATAATTATTTTAGTGCTTTTTACTAAGTCATCAATTGATAGTTTAGACTGCAATCTCAAAACATTTTAAAATAATTCTACAACAGTTATAAAAAAATGGGTAACTGGCTTATTTTAACAGTAGTAACTCTCGTGGTGATGATTGGGTTCCGCATGAAGAAACCACCTGATGAAAAACTGGATCCTCCCTCAAATTTTGTAATGTTTTTTAATCCTCTTCAAGGTGAAGGTGATTTGTTTATCGGCGGAGTATTAGTCATATATTTTTCTTCGAGAGTGTTTTTAGCATTATTTCAAACTTTAAGATCTGTTTTTTAGCGGACTTTATTATTAGTTCTTCAGCAAATGACTCGAAATTTACTGGTTTTGATACTGACTTTATTTCAGGACAATTATGTCCGCTATGGCACCTTGACTGGTGCACTGGCTGGTTTTTGGAGTCCGGCAATTTTGCACGGTGAGGCAGTGACAAATGCTTTTATTTACGGATTCATCGGCTGGGGAATCGGTGCGTACCTCGCGAATTACAAAGCAGAAAATACACAATTCAAACAAAAAAAGAAATTTAAGGTTTTTCAGGGAGGCCGCTGAGACAAGATTTATCGCTTCTTGCAAATAACACGGTTTCAGGACATTTCAGCTCCGTTTCAAACATGCTAAAGTCATGGTGAATAAATATTTCCTCGGCACACAGTTCCCGATTATTCAGGCACCAATGGCCGGAGTTCAAGACAGTGCTTTAGCAATTGCTGTTTCAAATGCCGGAGGCTTGGGTTCACTGCCCTGCGCAATGCTCACTCCAGAAAAACTTAGAGCTGAGCTGACTTTAATCAAATCCCAAACCGGGAACCCCTTCAACGTAAATTTTTTCTGCCATCGCCAACCTCAAGCGAATATTGAACGCGAGCAGAAATGGCTGAATATCCTTGAACCGTATTTTGAGGAATTTGCTCTAAGTTCTGCTGAGCTCACAAAAGGTGCAGGACGAGAACCTTTCAACGAAGAAACAGCTGAAATATTAGCAGAATTTAAACCGTCAATCGTGAGTTTCCATTTTGGCTTACCATCAAGCAGTTTGCTCTCGCGAGTACGGGAATGGGACACGACAATTCTAGCAAGTGCAACCACAATTGAAGAAGCGGAATGGCTTGAAGCTCACGGAGCTGACGCAGTCATCGCACAGGGAATTGAGGCAGGCGGTCACAGAGGTATGTTTTTGTCGGATGATCTCTCGACTCAAATTGAAAGATTTGCTTTAGTAACACGACTTATTGAGCAAATTAAGTTGCCAATAATTGCTGCAGGAGGAATTTCAACTGCCAAAGATGTTGCAGACGCAATCTCAATGGGCGCTTCTGCTGTACAGCTCGGTACCGCGTACCTGCTTTGTCCGGAAACAAAAACCAGTCAGATTCATCGGGCTGCGTTGAAAAGCGAAGCCGCAAAAGAAACTGTGCTGACAAACATTTTCAGCGGTAGACCCGCTCGTGGAATCGTTAACCGTTTGATCCGCGAAATTGGTCCCGTCAATGCAGACACTCCTGAATTTCCACTCGCTGCTGCTGCCGTCACCAGTTTGCGTAAAAAAGCTGAAGCGATGGGTTCCGGAGATTTTTCACC
>JABGPG010000074.1:10718-18715 GCA_018645085.1 Deltaproteobacteria bacterium | reverse complement strand
TCCTGCAGAGCATAGGCCAATCCCTTAGAGCAATCAAGTGATTTTACTCAACCGAGAAGAGCAAAAGCTTAAGGTTAAAAAGTTTCTGTAACTGCAGAAATAATACAGAATTTCAAAAAAAGGATTGCATTTTTTCAGTCATCATGATTTTATGTTTCACAGAATTTATTTTCTAAAAAACCGTTTTAGAAATCCATTTAGCACATAATGAGTAACAAGTTTATGATTTACAGGCATATTTTCTTGGTTGGACTGATAGTCTCTACTCTTTTTCTGACCCTAGGTTCAAAGCAGGCATATGCTGAAGAACAACCAATTGCCTTCAGTCACAAGCTACACACAGTTCAAAACGGAATTGCTTGTCAATACTGCCACCTTTATGCCCGCCGTTCATTTTCTTCTGGTGTACCTCCAGTCAGCACATGTATCGGTTGTCACGGCCCCCAAGAACAGAAACTTGTCCAGCCTGAAAGTGCAGAAGTAAACAAAATGCGTGATTACTGGGCTAAGTCTGAACCGATTCCATGGGTCAAAATTCATGACGTTCCGGATTTTGTTCGTTTTCCTCACAAAGAACACATCAATGCAGACAGCAACCGACTGATTAATGATGCCGGAGCTGGATGCGATGCTGAAAACACACCGCGAAGTCTGGAATGCAAACTTGCACAGTTCCGTACCGGCGGAGATGAACGCTGCCTCTCTTGTCACGGCGATTTACGTCAGATGGATGTGGTCAAACAAGTTGATGAAAATTTTGGCAGAATGGGTTGGTGCATGGAGTGTCACCTGCAGGTCAAAGGTGCTAAGGAACGTAAACGTACCGGCAGCACACTTGACGGCTGGTATAATGCAAAAGAAATGGACGCTAAACGTGAAGTCGCAATAGGACTGATCAACGAAAAAGGGTATCATAACCCAAATCTGCTGGACTGCTACACCTGCCACTATTAAAAGCTACGAGTGAAAAATGATGAGGAGATCCGAATGAAGAAGGGACTCAGCCGAAGGAATTTATTCAAATACATGGGAGTCGGGGGAGCAACAGCTGTTGTTGCCGGTTGTGAAAATAATCCGGAAAAACTGATCCCAATGCTGGTTCCGCCTACGGATTATGAATACACTCCGCAGACTGCATATCAGTATATGACAACCTGCCGTGAGTGTGATGCGGCTTGTGGAATGATGGTCACTACCCGTGAACATCGTGCCCAAAAAGCTGAAGGCAATCCAAACCATCCTCTTAATCAAGGCTCACTCTGCGCACGCGGACAAGCCTCAATGCAATCTCTTTACAATCCAAATCGGCACGCTTATCCACTTGCAGACGGCAAGCAAATTCCCTGGGAAGAGGGAATGCAGCAGTTTACCGCAATTATAAAAGCTGCTTCCGGAGCAATTGCCTACCTCGGTAAACCTGCGTCAGGCAGCGAAGGTAGTTTTGTTGATGAATGGTTGCAGGCCGCTGGTGGAGGTCAACGCGTAAATTTTGACCTGTTGACGCAAAACAGTCAAAACGCAGCAAACAAAATATCTTTCGGCCGTGCTGATATTCCGGAATATGCTTTCGAAGAAGCAGGTCTGATCCTCAATTTTAGTGCAGATTTTCTGGAGAACTGGGGCAACAGTGTTGAAAACGCTCGTCGCTTTGCAGATATGCACGCTTATCAGAGCGGCAGGAAAAACAAATTCATTCATATTTCCCCGCATGTTTCCTTAACTGGTGCAAAGTCCGACCGCTGGATTGTGATTAATCCTGGAACAGAAGGCTTAGTCGCCTTGGCGATTGCTGCGGTGATTCGTAATAAAAATGACAGCCACAAATTCCTGAAAAATTACCTCGCAGCTTATTCTCCGGAAAAAGTTAGTGAAGCTACAGGTGTGCCGGTTGAAGTTATGTATGAACTGGCTGCTGACGCAATTAAGCACGGTCCTTTACTGGCGCTTGGTGGAGGCAATGTTTCTGCAACTGACCAGAGCGTAGAGACTCTGGTTGCGGTAAATATCCTCAATGCTGTCTCCGGAGCCCTTGACAAAACAGTCCGCTTTTATGATCAGACTGCCCCGGAAAGTTCAAACCATCAGGATTTAACGCAGTTAATCAGCGATCTCGAATCCGGAAAAATAAAATTACTTATCATTGATGAGTCAAATCCGGTTTATGCTCTTCCACCTTCAATGGCTTTTAAACAAGCTTTGAAAAATACTTTTGTGGTAAGTATCGCTGCTCAGCAAAGTGAAACCACAAATGCGGCTAATTTAGTTTTGCCAGCACTTACTGCATACGAAAGCTGGGGAGACGCTTTTCCAAGAAGTGGTGTAAACAGTATTCAGCAGCCGGTGATGGCCACTGTCAATAACTTTGATGCAAAAGCACGCGAAGACATTTTGTTGACTGCAGCGCAAAGTATAAACAAAAAAGCATTTTCCGGAAATAATAACTATCTGGATTATCTGCAGAAGAAATGGCAGAAAATTCAAAGAAGAGTTGGTGATTCAGGAAGTTTTGATAGCTTCTGGATCAGTGTACTGGAAAACGGCGGGATTTTCGAAACCTCAAAATATAAGAGCGTTTCTTTAAACCGAAAAGTAACAGCTGTCAAAGTCAATGATCCCGGACTGGCGGATGATAACGGACTTACATTACTCCCTACAACTTCACTCCTGATCGGTGACGGCAGCGGCGCGAACAAACCGTGGTTACAAGAAGTACCTCATCCGATGAGCCAGATTGTCTGGGATTCATGGGTGGAAATAAATCCGGAAACTGCACAGAAACTGGGAATAAATGACCGAGCGATCATTGAAGTAACTACTCCGCATGGTTCAGTACAGGCAACAGCATACTACCATTTTGGAATTCACAGGAACGCGATTGCAATTCCAATGGGTCAGGGACACCAAAATTCTGGAGAAGTTGCAGATGGTTTCGGAATTAATGTGATGGAACTACTGTCAGACAAAATGGATTCGGCAGGAAATTTCGCTCTGGTCGGTAACCGGGCTGAGTTGAAACTGATCAACGAAAAATCATACACCGTTAATACAGATGGAAACGCACGGCAGTTGGGACGTGAAATTGCCGGTGCAACTACTGTTGAAAAATTAAGTAAAGGTGAAGCTCATCACGGAGGACACAAACGTCCGATTGAGTTTTATCCGGATCGTTCTGAAACAGCAGGATATTACAAACCATACCGCTGGGGTATGACGATTGATCTTGATCGTTGTAACGGTTGTTCTGCTTGCATGGTTGCCTGTTATGCAGAAAATAATATTCCAGTAGTTGGAAAAGTTAGAACCGGAATTGGACGTGAAATGTCTTGGATTCGACTGGAACGTTACATCGAAGGTTACGGTGACGATTTTGAAACACGTTTTTCGCCGATGCTTTGTCAACAGTGCGGTAATGCAGGTTGTGAAACTGTTTGCCCGGTCTATGCGACTTATCACAATCCGGAAGGTTTTAACGCAATGATCTACAATCGTTGTGTTGGTACTCGTTACTGTTCAAACAACTGCGCTTACAAAGTACGACGCTTCAACTGGTTTAATTACGAATTTCCTTCACCGCTCGATCAGCAGTTAAACTCGACAATCACTACACGTGAAGTTGGTGTGATGGAAAAATGTACTTTCTGTGTGCAGCGTATCAAAACTGCAAAATATGACGCAAAAAGTCTTGGGCGAGATTTGAAAGACGGTGAGGTGGTTACAGCCTGCCAGCAAACCTGTCCAACAAAAGCTATTACTTTCGGCAACCTGATGGATACTGGAAGCGCAGTTTCGAAAAACGCTTTACGTGATGACACAGAAAAAAGAGACCGCCAGTATGAAATACTTGCTGAACTTAATTATAAACCTGCCATCACTTACCTCAAAAAGGTAAATACGAGAGAGGTTACCGGACATGAATCAGACAGTCACGGAACACAGGAAACTGAACAAACTCACGGATAAACGATGACGCAAGCAGAATACGGAGAATAAATGGGAACAACTGCGGAATATAACGCAACCGCCGGTCGGGTCATCATTGACGAGCATCAGGGGCATCCTGGCATCAAAGCCACTACCCTGAGCTACGGACAAATAAATGATGAAATGCTGGCTATGCTGGACAAGCCGCGTCCATCATACTACCTGCTGCTGCTTGGTTTCTTGATGGCATTAGTTTTAGGTGCACTGAGTCTGGCAATTCAGGTTGATGTAGGAATTGGATACAGCGGTATTAGTCACCCAATTGCCTGGGGTTTTTATATTACCAACTTCGTTTTCTGGATTGGTATCGGACACGCCGGCACATTGATCTCCGCGGTATTTTATCTAACCAGGGCGCCATGGCGTACTGCAATTTACCGCAGTGCTGAGGCTATGACCGTCTTCGCCGTGATGACAGCTGGACTTTTCCCTCTGTTGCACACAGGTCGTCCGTGGCTTGCTTACTGGCTGATTCCTTATCCAAATGAAAGAATGCTCTGGGTCAACTTCAAGTCACCGCTTGTCTGGGATGTTTTTGCGGTTACAACCTATATGTCCGTTTCGATCATGTTTTTCATGTTGGGATTGATTCCGGATCTGGCAATTTTGCGGGATGAAGCAGTTCGAAAAGGCAACAAACTCAAAGCCATGATTTACGCCCCTCTTGCATTAGCATGGCGCGGGACTAATCATCAATGGGTGCATTATATGCGCGGTTACCTTATTTTCGCCGCTATTGCGACTCCACTTGTTTTTTCGGTCCATTCTATCGTTTCCTGGGACTTTGCAATGTCCTCGGTACCGGGTTGGCACACTACTATTTTTGCGCCTTATTTTGTGGCCGGAGCAATTTTTTCCGGACTTTCAATGGTGCTGACCGTTTTGATTCCGATGCGGGCGGTGTTTGGTTTGCAGGATTACATCACGAACCATGTGATCCAGAGTGTTTCAAAGATGATTATTTTTACTTCTATAATTGTCGGCTATGCTTATGCCTCAGAATTTTTTATTGGTTATTACAGCGGAAGTCCTTTTGAACGGGCAATTTTCTACTACCGACCCTTTGGAGAAATGGAAAGCTGGACTCTGCTTGGAGACAGCAAAATAAACTTTCCGCAAATAGCATTCTGGTTAATGGTTTTCTGTAATGTGATTGCGCCCATACCATTGTGGCGCTGGAAAATCAGAAACAACCCTTTAGCTGTCTGGATAATTGCCGCATTGGTAAATGTCGGTATGTGGTTTGAGCGTTTCAATATTGTCGGCAGTTCACTGCAACACGAATATGATCCTTCAGCCTGGGGAGAATACTGGCCGACCATTGTTGAGGTCGGAATCACTGTTGGCAGCTTTGGTTTCTTTTTTACACTCTTTACACTATTTGCCAAGAGTCTTCCGCCAATGGCAATCATGGAACTCAAGGAAGCAACTATTCCACCCATGAAAAACGCTGCAAAAGGACACTAATGAGTAAATTCACTGGAGTGTGGGCGATCTTTGAATATTTGGATGAAACCACGGACACTATTGAACAGGTACGTGAACAAGGGGTACAGCCCACAGTAATCACTCCCTGTCCCCGTCACGAAATTGATCATGCTTTAGGCAATCCAAGTACCATCATACCCTGGATAGCCCTGGCTTTTGGTGCACTTGGTTGTTTAATAGGTTACAGCCTGCCGGCCTGGACTGCATCTGATTGGGTTTTACCGGTAAGTGGGAAACCTATTTTAGCGATTCCACCATTCACAATTATTGGATTTGAGCTGACAATTCTTTTTACCGCAATTCACACACTAGCGGGATTGGCTATTTTAGCTATTATTGACTCATTCCGTTTCCCGATTCCGAATGCCGCGAAGAAATATCCGCGATTTCAGCGTGATCGTTTTGGTGTGGTGGTACGATGTGAGACAGACAAGATTGAAGAATTTGAAGCAATCATGAAAAAGAACGGTGCAGAGGAGGTACATGTTGAAAAAGATTAATACTGCCTCATTAAAATACCTGTACGGAAGTCTGTTGGTGTTTCTACTGCTTTCTGCTTCAACTGTAAGTGCAATGGAGCAGTACCCTTATTTTGATCCGCAACAGGGTTATGGAATTAAGGATGATGCCAGCCCGTGGTTTGACGGTAAGGATTATCCGTTCTTTCGTGAAATGTATGACGGTAAAAGCCTGAAACCTCAGGAAGAAGGAAGTTATCAGAAATTTCCAAAAAGTTCTGTTCCGGTGAGAGTCGTCTTAGGTAAAGTAGTTAAAATTTATGATCCGTTCATTCCCGCAGTTGCAGGAGATGGATCAGGTGTTAAAGGCAATCCAAGAGAATTCTCCCCAAAAAATCCTACTCAGTCCAGCGTCGATTCAGTACAACGCGGGCAAGCACTTTATAACACTTACTGTGCAGCATGTCATGGTGAGGATGGTCAGTCACAGACTGTGGTAGTGGAAAAGGGTGTTCCTGCTCCACCAATCACAGCATTTTTTCAAATGCCTACTGCCGCTCCGCACCTTTACAACAAAATCAAATACGGTAGTTTCTTCCAGGAACCCCGCGGATTTATGCCCTCATACGGAGCTCAAACTTCGGTACGGGACCGCTGGGACATGGTCAATTATATGATGAGTGCTACGTTCGGCAAAGGATCCAGTCAATGAAAGATATAGCAGAAAAATCTCTTTTTGTAATACCTGAAAATATTAAACGCCTGCTCTGGCTTTTTATCATTTTAGGTATAGGCATGTTCATCGCCGGTTTATTGACAGGAGGAGATGATAGTGTACTGCGTACATGGCAGGCCTTTTTAATCAACACAGTTTTCTGGGCAGGAATCGCTCATGCCGGAATTTTTTTCAGCGTCATCTGGCAACTGACAGATGCAAAATGGGGACGTCCCTTCAAGCGTCTTGCAGAAGCATGTGCCGGATTTCTACCTTATTCATTCCTGATGTTTGTCATCGTATTTTTCGGCAGCACAGTACTTTATGAATGGACTCATAGTCCGTTTTTGCACCATGGTATTGCAGTTAAAGCCGGTTGGCTGAATTTACCATTTTTCGTCAGCCGTAATATTGTCTGGCTGCTGCTGATTTACGCGGTTTCATGGTGGTTCGTAAAGACTTCGATAAAACCGGATATTGCCCTTGCCCGTAAGTTATTGGGTTCAGATTGGGGTGGTGCATTTGCAGATAAAATGCTGAAAGGTTATGGAGAGCACGAAGATGAGGTAATTCGTCTGGAAAAATTATCCCGTAAAATTGCTCCTGGACTGGCCATTCTTTATGCCTTCGGAGGTTCATTTCTGGCTTGGGATTTCGTGATGACTCTGGACCAGGAATGGTTTAGCACATTGTTTGGAATCTTTTTCATCATCGGCAACATGCACGCTTTCATGGGCTTGATGCTTGTGGTCAGTGTTTCAGTCAGAAACAGGTTCGGAGTTGAAGAATACATCACCATTAACCGTCTGCATGATTTAGCAAAGATGGTCTTTGCTTTTTCATTGCTTTGGGCCTATATGGGTTATTCACAGTATATTGTCATCTGGTACGCGGATTTACCTGAAGAGACTCCTTATCTGGTAATTCGTTCAATGGAACAACCCTGGGCAACGATGTTTTTACTGTTGATTATTGGGGTTTTCGCCATACCTTTCCTTGGACTGTTACCTAGAACCTTTTGCCGTATGCCAAATTATATCAGACTGATGGGAATTTGGGTGGTAATTGGACAGTGGTTTGTCATTTATCTGATGGTGGTGCCTTCTTTGCAGGAGTTTGGACATTATCATGTCGACCTTGGTTTACATGAGTTACTGATCACCTTAGGCTTTAGCGGCGTATTTTTTCTCAGCTACCTCTCCTTTCTCGGAAAAGTTCCAATTCTGCCTATCGCAGACAAACATCTGTGCCGTTCCTGGCACGGCCACTGATTTGGCAAAATAGCATACGGGGCAAAACTGAGTCTGCATTGATAGACTTTTTAAAGCCCCGTCTATCTTCGCAGTATTCTTTAA
>JABGPG010000074.1:0-10618 GCA_018645085.1 Deltaproteobacteria bacterium | reverse complement strand
ATAAATTATGGTTTAAATCCGATCATTATTCTCGCGCCCGCATTAAGTCTGGGCATGTATTGGGATCCAGTGGTTTTAGGTCTGGAAATCAGTGATTCTGAAACTATGGGAATCTGGGAAAAGGAACGTCAGGAAAACTTTGGTACATCCAAATTCAGTGGAGAAACTCAGTTCATCAAATGGTTTTATGGAGACAACTTTTACCTGATGGCGGCAAGAGAACACCGCAGCATAAAATTATGGAGCAGAACTTACAACCGCATTAGCGGAAAAGCAACTTTTGATATGTTTATTGAAACTACTGTTGCCAGCTTGGGCGCAGGTTTGCTGCGCTTCAATGATATAGGATTTTTAGCGATTGATATTATCAGATACAACTTGACGAAGAATCAGAGCGTTAAAATTGTAGAATACTGGGAAACATGGACTGAACTGTCAGGAAACAGGGATGAACTGGATCAAAATCTGCTGGATAGATCAGAAAAATGGATTAAAACAATAAATGCACCTACCGGATTTGTGGTTACTTTTGGGGTCTATTTTTGATCTTAAGAGGAACTATCCACTGCTACTCTTGCTAAATCTTGTGGCTTTCTCAAACTATCTGAATACCAGAGAAGAGCTATTCCCACTATCCCCAGTAAAGGGATAGAACTCAAATTAACTGCCTCCCAGCCCCAGGTGGTCTGCACAACTCCGGCGAGCAACGAAGATATTGCGGCTGTACCAAACACAAAGAAATCATTTACTCCCTGTACTATGGCCTTTTCCGCGGGACGATAGGTTTCTGTGACCATCGTGGTTCCTGCTACAAACATGAAATTCCAGCCCATTCCCAGCAGGATCAAGGCAACCCAATAATTGAGCACATCAGTTCCCGCAAAGTTGATGCCTATGCAAAGCAGATTAAGTAGAATACCGCTAATAATTATCGGCACTGCTCCAAAGCGATGAATGAGTGAACCTGTAAAAAAAGACGGCGCAAACATGCCTACCACATGCCACTGAATAACAAATGCCGCGTCGCTGAAATGATGTCCACTACCTACAGTCATAGCAAGAGGAGTCGCGGTCATGATCATCGCCATTACACCATAACCGATCATTGAAGTCAGCACAGCAACAATGAATTTCGGTTGACTGAAAATTTCTCTCCAGGGTCGGCTTTCACCGGTTTGCTCTTCAACACTGGGTTGAGGCAGCCGAATCATGAACAGTATTGCAACTATCACAACGTGGAACATAATTACAAAAAGATAACTTCCGGCAAACGGAGCATCCGCTATTAAATCTTTGGCCTTTGCAGCAATTGTAGGTCCGATGAAGCCGGCTAGTATACCTCCGAACATGACCAATGAAACAGCTTTTGTGCGAAACTCCGGTCGCGCCACATCGGCTGCGGTAAAGCGGTATAGTTGTGAAAAACCGCTTAAAATTCCCAGCAGAAAAATGCTCATGCAAAAAAATACGAAATTGCTGTAAATAATAGCAATAGTTGCCGCAGCAGCGCCACTCGCGCCGATTCCTGTACCGATCATGAAACCGTATCTTCGCCCAACACGTTTCATTAAGAGTGATGCGGGAATACCCGCCAGCATGGTGCCCAGCAAATGAAATGAAAGCGGTAAGGTTGCCAATGCTTTATTGTCCGCTATTCCATAACCAACCAATGAGGATGCTGAAACTGTCAGACTGCTCGTTGTTCCTGAAAATGCAAAACATACACTTAAAAGTAAGATGGTTCTTAAAAAGTTAGACTCCGAATTTGGCATGCATTACTCATAAAATTTGTTTCAATTAAAGAGTACTTATTCTAACATAATTCTAGCATTCCTCAAGCTTGTGGAAGTTAACATTTAAATTATGAAAACTGCATGAACGAATTTATCGAACAATACTGGTCATTTTACAGTGCGGGTGTGGCAATTTTTCTATTCGCCGGATTTGCACTTGTCTTGAAACTCATCTTTTTTAAACGTAAACGCCGTAAAAAAGAGCCGCATCTCACCTTTAAACACTGGAATCACCGTTTCGAAAATGACTTTGAACACCTCGAAAGAGAAATGCATGCAGCCAGCTTTTTACCTAAAGATGCAGCCAAGCTGTTGAAAAAAGCTAGGAAAAAAGAAGAGAAGAATGAAAAGCAGAAAGATAAAGAAAAAAGTATAAAAACTGTAACTACAATCCGCGAAAAATTACAACGCGGTCTCAAAACCGAAGACGTTCTTAAAGAGCATTCAAACTGCGTTTATGTTCTCACCTTCATCGGCAGTGTAATGGCCACTGAAGTAGAACAACTGCGTGAACAAATTTCCTTCCTCTTACAGGTGGCTCAACCTGCAGATGAAATTGTTGTACGGCTCACCAGTCCCGGAGGCGCTGTTTCACAATACGGCTTAGCGAGTTCACAACTTGAACGGCTAAAACAAGCGGGGTTACGTTGTGTTGTCTGCGTGGATACTGTTGCAGCAAGTGGTGGTTACATGATGGCATCTGTGGCAGATAAAATAATTGCTGCGCCATTTGCGATAATCGGTTCAATTGGCGTTGTGGCCGGAATTCCTAATTTTCACCGAGTTTTGCAAAAACATGAAGTCGACTATCACCTTTTTACTGCCGGAAAATATAAACGTACGGTCACTCCTTTTTCCGAAGTTACAGACGAAGGCAAACAAAAATTACAGGATGACTTAACTGCTATTCATGAGGCTTTCAAACAACTGATTAAAGCTGGACGTCCGGATGTTGACATTGAGGAAATTGCAACCGGTGAATATTGGTTAGCCACACAGGCAAAAGAAAAGGGGTTGGTTGACGAAATAATGACCAGTGACGATTATCTGTGCAGCAAACTTGATGAGTGTGAGATAATTGAAATCAAAACAGAAATCGAACAAAACCGTCTGGAAAAATTCCTTGAAGGTGGAACCTCAATTTTCAAGCAATGGACTGCTTCACGGATTCCCGGAGTAGGAGAAGAAATGGAGGATGTTCGCCAGCGTTTTCGTTAAAACGTAGATTATTCCTTGTTCGTATTTATTAACTACAATTTAGCTGATCGTGTGCGGCATCAAGCCGGATGTCGTACTCGCGTAACCTGCCTTCCTCACGTTTGACGTAATATTCGGGACTGTTCCGGAACTGTTGGGCTTCACTTTCAAGCTCACGGTGACGTTCCATTAGCGCTGTATTCTGCAAAACTTCCAGCATTTCACTAAATGAATTTGAGTTAAGCCACGAGTCAAATTCTCTGATTTGACTAAGGTGAATCCCTGGGTCAATTCTGGCAAGTTGTATTCCTGTGCTCTGCCCCTGAAGTTCTTCCGCAAGGTAGCTCGAACGCCAAAGATAGCTGGTGACGATGCCAAGACGAATGTAGTTTTGCAGACGAAGTATTTCGGCTTCACTCATTTTTTCTGCTAAACGTTCCAGATAACCTTTAATCGTGGCTTTCGCATTATCGGCATAAAATTCACCGGAAAGCGGATCAAAAGCGAAAAATGATAATGTGCGACCCAAATCTTTTTCAAGTGGTGTTTGATCCCCATTTTCAGGCGTACCAAATCCCATGTTGTCAAAATCAAAACTTTGCGTTATTTTCCAGCGGTTTGCAACAGCATCGTAAACAGCACCGACATTTGCGGGTTTGACTTCATTATGAACAGGCACATCCGGGGCAGGATCACTGAGCAAACTTTGCTCGATCTTTTTCTCCAACTGATTGAAACAATCGAGAATTACTTCTAAATCGCCGCGTTCCAATCCTTGATAAAATGCACGTGCTTCCGGAGAGTCTCCTAAATTCTGCAGCATGCTTTGGATATGGTGCTTTAACGCTTTCCGGTCCTCCGGAGTGCGCAAATGTGTCAAGCTCTCACTGAGCGCAAAATCATCTCCCGCAACTTGTCGTCCAGTGATAAATCCGGTAGGATCGGCAGTTACTACGCCTTTCGGCAAATCCTCAGTAACAGCACTCGAAGCACGACTCACTTTAACGATATAAGCACCAAGTTGTTCCATCAAAGCCAGTTGCCCATTTCGACCTCCCGGAATGTCATTAAGTGCTTCCGGAATTTCGTCAATGCCGTCCCGTGCCGCTTCAGTCAGTGTGATTGTTTGACCTGCAAAAAAACTCAGCTCAGCAAAATCGCCTTTAAGCTGATCCGGAACCTGCTGGTGCAATTCTCCATTTTTTCCACGAAAAGTTTGAAAGGTGGGGATGGAACTGTGTAGACGGCATTCCTCCGTGCAAAGTACGGAAAAAGGAATATTGTCACGGATAAATCCCGGTTTGACAATTTTGAGGAAGACTTGCTTATCTCCCTGTTTTGCAAGAAAAACAAAACTCAAACGTCCGGAATTGAGAGCTTTGAATTCAGTTTCCGGAGCTGTAAAATCAAGCTGTGATCCTGAGTCTTCAACTGGATATTCTGCAGCGAAAATCTGCCGCAGAAGCGCAAACTGCTTGTCTTCAAGTTTATGGTGGCGTGCGATATTTCTCCTTTATTATTCGACGTACGGCCCTTTGAGACCTTCACCGTCTATCAAAGACGCATAAGTATTGGAAGCCAAAATCAGTTGCGAACCGTAACGTTCAATCAGTTCCGCACGACGTTCAGGATTTGTCGTGGAATCCAATGCTCCCCAGATTGCACTGATCTCTTCAGTGGTCTTACGCATTTTCGCCAGAAATTCCGCATCGTCTGCCGATTCACTTAAGCGTTGTTTTGTGACTTTCCCGACTCCGGAAACTGTCTTAGCTCCGCCGTCTGTGTAACCGTCCGGTAAATCGCCCTTGAGATTAATTACGGTTTTGAATTGAATCACGGAAAAAATTTGATCAACTGCTTGTTTTGCACCTTCGACTCTGGAAACGTGTTCAGTGTCCGCTGCAGCATGCGGTAGTAGTTCCAGTTTTCCGGAATGCTTTTTTTCTAAAGCAAGATAAGGTGCCATTGGTCCGGTGATTTCTCCGTTGTCCGGATTTTTAAAAATATCCGCATCAATCGCCGCATAGCGTACTTTGCCACTGGACAATGCTTTATCCAGCGCCTCTGCGTCCACCACTTCACCACGGTCGTAGTTAATCAGCACCGCTCCGTCGTTTAAAGCATTGAGAACACTTTCACCAATCATAGCTTCATTTTCAAATTTTCCACTTTCCGGATTAGGAGCACCCAAACCTGTGTGAAAGCTGATAAAATCCGCACCTTTTGCTGCGTCTTCGATGGTAGGAGCGTAAATAAAACCTTCTGATTCAATCCACATTTTGTGTCGTGGACGTGCGTGAACGACTACTTCCATACTGAAGGCCTGCGCGATTTTCGCAACTTCACGGCCTATGTTTCCGATACCGACGATGCCGATCCGTTTAGCTTCAATTTTTTCTGTAGGAAAATCTTTAAGCTGCTTTCCTGTATCAAAGTTTTTATCAATCACAAGTTGATGAAGAGTAGCCACATCCAAGTCAGGTGAAGTTTTCAGCAAAGCCTTGAACGCCATGTGCGCAGTGGCTCTGCTGTTAAAGCTTGGTGTGTTCATCAATGGACCAACGCCACCTGCTCCGTTTCCGCCGCCCCATGAGGCGCTGCCCATATTTCCGGTACCTGCTCCGATGCGTACTCCACCTTCATTAAAGACAGATTCTTTTGGAAAAAAGGTCGCAGCCGCAATCAACGCGTCATATTGACCCTGATCGGTTTGAGGTAGTATTTCGTCGGCACGGCTCAAATCCGGCTGATAGAAAAAATGAATTTTTCCTGTTTCCAAATTTTCTTCCGCTGCAGCAGGTCCTGCATGAAAGACCCCGCCCTTTTCTGCTATGTATGACTGAAGCTGACTGAAATCTGGATTTCCGTCTAAGTCAAATTTCAAGCCGACTAAATCCGCTATGAGGACTTTGTAAGCTCGGTTTGGATCGTCTTGCCTCACGCTCGCATCCGCTGCTGCAGACGCTTCAAAGGTCACTCCGTCTTTGGCAAGCTCTTCTTCCAGAACCACAATTTTTGCACGGAGATACGCATACTCCAGATTGTCAAACACTGCACTGATATCCGAAACAGGACGTATTCCTCCTATCCATAAACGAAAATCTCCGGCAGTTCCCGGAAAAGTATTGACGTAACGTGCTACATCCAGTCCGTGTTCATAATCACCGTTTGGATGAGTCAATCCTTCAAAGCCTAAAAGCTGCTTGGTTTTAGCGATAATTCTCGCGTGCTGTTCTGGATCGTTTACATCTGCATCATTGACTTTTAAGAGGGTCACTGCTGCACCCCGACGTGAACTATCCTCAACCCCCAACGCGAAAAGTGGATGATCTGCAACCCATTGCTCCACCTCGGCACGGTTTACTATTGAACGTTTGTTGAGTTCACGTACCGAACCGACTTTCTTTTCTGAATTGAGTAAGCCGAACGTTGTTTCTGCGAAGGCAATGGTACTGAATGTGTTGATTATTCCACCGATCATCTGCTCTTTCGCTGGATCATAAAAAGGTCCGGCAGCTAAACTTTTTTTACCTGAAATTGGTTGTTGTCCGTCTGCAGGAAGAGCGAGTTTAAGTTGACGTGGAATTGCCCACGCAGGATTGTTTACATTTTTTTCAACCAATGCCAGTGCCTCTGGTGTGAATGAAACAATGAAATAACCTGCCGTGCCGCCAATTGCTTTTTGAAAAGGCATAAAAAGACTGCATTTACCGACAACCTGTTGTACAATATCCTCTGCCCACGGCATAGCACCCAGAGTTGAAGTAGCGTCAATTACCGCATGATGATTTACCGGATCAAGATCAATCCATTCCAAAAGATTCCGGACATCTTCTTCAGCATAAGTAGTCGCACCGGTTGTTTCATGCCCCACTCCGACAAACAACTTTATGCCGAGTTTTTGCAATTCATCCGCAGACGGGATGTGGCCTTCTCTACTGTTGAAATGAATCCGGCTTTCGTCCCCGTTTTCCGCATATTTCTGCAGTTCAATCAACTGAACACCCCAGGACTGCCTGAACGCTCCGCCGTGCTTGGCTGACTCTGATTCCGGCCTCGGCGTATCTACAAACACATTAAAACCGCTTTCCGTATTCATCAAATGCAGCACTGCGACAGTAAATCCGCTGTGCCCGCCTCCAAGACCAACTGCCATTTTGTTTTGTTTTGGAAACTCAAAATAACGGTGAATTTCCCGCATCATGTCCAGCACAACTTTATCTGCCGGATAACCGCGGTGCATACAGCGGTCAAGTTCACCAGTCGTTACCGGTCCTATTTTTTGACCCTGATCATCGAGTTTTTGATAATTATTTTCCAGCCACGCTTCAAACTCAAAGCGCGTTAAACGGCGGTCAACCTCATCGGTTGTCATGTTTGTAATCGGGCCAACCCCAAAAAACGGATTGAGGGTTCGCGCAGGAGTTCCACCTGCTGTCAATTGTATCGCAGCCTCACGCTGTGCCTGTAAATCATTCTTGTTACTCATAGTCCTGCCTCCTTTTATAGTTTTTATAATTAGAACAACTCATGCTCTCTGTTTGAATTTTTGGAAACTCAATTTAACTAATAGATAATCTTTGATAAAGCTGCAAATTTTATATTATTTGTTTACTATCTGATTTTGTTAATTAAATATCTAGAAGTAAGAATAAGATCTCAATTGCTGCATAATTGTAGCTGAAAATATTTACCAGAAAATTTACAAAATAAAAAGCTTTATATTTTACAATTTAAATATTAAGGTGTCTGGACTATTTTATGAAAGCCACATTTTTTAAAAAACCACCTATATTTTCCTGAGACAGATCAATGAGTCACACACGTTATGAACCAGCACGACAACGACTTCAACGCAGTGAACTAGCCGTCCCTGGTTCGAATACGGAGATGTTTGAAAAAGCGGCCAACAGCAAAGTAGATTATGTTTTTCTTGACCTGGAAGATGCCGTTGCTCCTGGAGACAAAGTAAAAGCCCGTAGCAACATCATACAAGCGCTCAATGACATCGACTGGCGGGGAATGGGGAAAACGATTTCAATCCGCATCAACGGTATTGACACTCATTATATGTACCGTGATGTCGTCGAAATTGTTGAACAAGCTGGCCATCGACTGGACAGCATCCTGATTCCTAAAGTTGGAGTAGCGGCCGATGTTTACATGGTGGACGCAATGCTCTCCCAAATCGAAGAAGCAATTGGCATTACAAATCCTATCGCCATAGAAGCCTTAATCGAAACTACACTTGGCATGGCGAATGTAGAAGCAATTGCAACTTCCAGCAAACGTCTCGAAGCCATGCACTTTGGAGTCGCGGATTATGCCGCCAGTTGCAGGGCACGCACAGTCAATATCGGTGGATTGAATCCGGATTATCCCGGAGATCAGTGGCATGATGCGCTTTCCCGTATGTTGGTAGCCTGCCGGGCTTACGGTCTGCGTCCGATCGACGGCCCATTTGGGGATTTCAAAGATCCTGATGGTTATATTCTCGGTGCAAAACGTGCTGCCGCTTTAGGTTATGAAGGTAAATGGGCCATTCACCCCTCGCAAATAGAATTGGCAAACTCTGTATTTTCTCCTCTCGCTGCTGAAGTGGAACGTGCTAAACGTATTCTTACAGCTCTTGAGGAAGCAGCTGCTGCAGGAAAAGGCGCAGCCTCACTCGACGGCCGTTTAATAGATGCCGCGTCAGCACGGATGGCGGAAAATGTAGTCAAACAGGATGAACTGATTCAGTCAAAATCGGAATGACTAAAGGATTGACCTATGGATATTCATGAATATCAGGCCAAAGCTATATTAGCCGAGTACGGATTGCCGATCGCGCAGGGTGGATTGGCTTACAGTCCGGAACAGGCAGCTTACCGTACGAGAGAAATCGGCGGTGATAAATGGGTTGTCAAAGCACAAGTCCACTCCGGCGCAAGAGGAAAGGCTGGTGGTGTTAAAGTTTGTGCCGATGAACATGAGGTGTGGGAGGCTGCTGACGAAATGCTCGGTAAACGACTCGTTACTCAGCAAACCGGGCCAAAAGGTAAAATGATTTCACGCTTGTATGTGGAGGAAGCAACATCGATTACAGCGGAATTTTACCTGAGTCTTGTCCTCGATCGTTGTTCAGAACGTATCATGGTCGTGGCTTCAGCCGCAGGCGGAATGGACATTGAGGAGGTAGCCAAAAATAATCCGCAAGCAATCGTGAATATCAGTGTTGAGCCTGCTGTTGGAATACAAAAGTTTCAAGCACGTGAAATCGCATTTGCATTGGGACTTGAAGCTAAACAGGTGAATCAGGCCGTGACAGTCATTGAAGCCTGCTACCGTGCTTTTCGGGATCTGGATGCAACAATGGTAGAGATCAATCCTTTGGTTGTCACCGAAGACGGAAGGTTAGTGGCCCTTGATGCGAAAATGGCCTTTGATGACAATGCTTTGTTTCGTAGGCAGCAAATTTCAGAGTTACGTGACAAATCGCAGGAAGACCCGCTTGAAATGAAGGCTGCTGACAGAGGCTTGAGTTATGTTGGACTGGATGGAAACATAGGCTGTATCATCAATGGTGCCGGTTTAGCGATGGCTACTATGGACATGATCAAAGATGCAGGAGGAGAGCCGGCAAACTTTTTAGATATCGGAGGAGGAGCATCTCCGGAACGGGTGGCCAAAGCCTTTAACCTGGTCTTGTCTGATGAAAACATCGAGGCTATTCTAGTCAATATTTTCGCAGGAATTAACCGTTGTGACTGGGTCGCAGAAGGGATAGTTCAGGCGATGAATAAATTTGAGATAAAGATCCCGGTCATCGTACGTTTGTCAGGCACAAATGTCGAAGAAGGCCGGAAGATTATTGCCGAAAGCGGTGCGGAACTTATTATCGCAGAGAGTCTGGATGAGGCTGCTTCCAAATCTGTCGCCGCTGTAGCCGGAGGAGGAGCATGAGCATAGTTGTTAATGAAAAAACACCAGTGATCGTACAGGGCTTTACCGGACGTATCGGTTCATTCCACGCTCAGGAAATGATTGATTACGGTACTAATGTAGTGGGCGGAATCACGCCGGGAAAAGGCGGGAGCACACATCTGAAAAAGCCGGTTTTTGACACTGTCAAAGAGGCCGTACAGGAAACCGGAGCGGAAGCCAGCATAGTTTTTGTTCCTCCACCATTTGCGGCAGACGCGATTATGGAAGCTGCCGATGCAGGTATCCGTCAATGTGTCTGTATTACTGACGGAATACCGTCTCAAGACATGATCCGCGTCAAACGCTACATGATACGTTACAAAGAGAAACGCAAAATGTGTTTGATCGGCCCCAACTGTGCTGGTGTCATCAGCCCCGGTAAAGCGATGATGGGCATCATGCCCGGACACATCTACAAGCAGGGTTCAGTAGGAGTTATCGGACGTTCCGGAACATTAGGCTACGAGGCAGCTTCTCAAATGAAAGCACTCGGCATAGGAATCAGCACCAGTGTTGGTATTGGTGGAGATCCAATCAACGGCAGTTCATTCAAGGATCATCTGCTTTCCTTCGAAGAAGATGACGAAACCGAAATGGTAGTACTCATCGGCGAGATTGGCGGACCCCAAGAAGCGGCGGCGGCGGCATTTACACGGGATTAC
>JABGPG010000232.1:15938-18779 GCA_018645085.1 Deltaproteobacteria bacterium | reverse complement strand
TACATGTATCCAGCCATGATTCTTCTTTGGAGATTTTAACAATCAGCAGCGGACCCCAGCAGGCATTTCCATTAAACTCCCATTCAGTTTGTCTTTCCTGTGCTGCCCCTTCTCCATCAAAATACGCGAGATATGGGCCACCCAATTCTTCCATATCTGTGGACTCGCAACGCAGCAGTTCACAAAGCATATCCAGATCAAGTGTTTCTTCAATCAGCCCAACCTCTTGCTCATCCGGATCCACATAGATCCAACTTCCATCTTGACTAAAATCAGGTTTCATCCGACTACATTAATTATTACTGAGAAAAAACCAAAAAAAAGCAGTTTGAAATCGCAGTCAAATATTCTTTCTGTTATACTATTATTCTTCAAAATACTAATTTACAAAAAAAAATGTCCAAAGATTTTGTTATAATATACACTGACGGTGCCTGCTCACCAAATCCCGGTACAGGAGGATGGGGTGCAGTTTTGATTTCCAAGCGGCACAATCTACGCACGGAAATTTCCGGTTCAGAAGTTGACTCCACAAACAACCGTATGGAAATAACTGCTGCGATCAAAGCCCTGGAAGCTTTGAAAAAACCCTGCAGAGTTGAACTCTACACAGATTCCAGTTACGTAAAAAACGCGTTTGAGAAAAACTGGCTCAGGAACTGGCAGAACAACGGCTGGAAAAGTAAAGGGAGAAAAGCTGTTGCAAATAAAGACCTCTGGCTTCAACTGCTTGAAATCAGTCAAAAGCACGAAGTTTCATGGCACTGGGTTAAAGGTCACTCCGGAGATGTGGAAAATGACCGCTGCGACGAACTTGCTGTTAATGCCAGAAAGGCGCTCGCAAAGTCCTGTTAAACCAGACACACCGAAACAGTTAAACCCGCTATAAATTGTCTTTGACTGCCTGAATTATTTCCTTAACCTGTGCGTCTGAGAATTTGCCGTCATAACTGAAAAGCACCTTCCCATCTTTTCCAAAGAGGATGATGTCACTGTCATCATCAGTTAATCCCCATTTTTTAACGAGAGTTTTTTCAAGATCTTTGACATAAATTGTTGATTTATGTTTCTCTTGTTTACTTTTCAATTTTATATTGATTGCAAAATTCGGCAACCAGGTAGCACCCATGTTGGCAACTCCAACAGAACCGTATTTATCTAAAGGAAAATTCTCTGCCTTGAGAGCATCGCTAACATGATTGTTGAGATCCGCTTCATCAGGATCAACATAAAAAAGTACCATGACTTTTCCGGAAATCAGTTCCTCACTATTCCACGCAGTGCCGTCCAAACGTCCACCTAAATCGCCTTCAAGTATGATTTTTGGTGGAACTTTGCCAAGAGGTAATTCGGCAGATAAGGGTAAGGCAGACAGCAGGAAAATCATTAAAAAGGAGAGTGTTCTCATACTATTTTTTATGGATTAAAGGTTATCTTAAAAAGTCACACTATGCCTAAATTCTTGCAATTGAAAGACAAAAATACATTTATTCGGAAACCGGCGCCGGAATGTCAGCCATGTTGAGGCAGGCCGGAAGTTTAATCGAACCGTCTTTTTGTTGACCATTTTCAATGAGTGCAATCAAGGTTCTTGAAACCGCAATCGCTGTGCCGTTAAGCATATGGACAAAGCGGTTTTTTCCTGTCTCAGGATCTTTAAAACGGATGTTCATACGACGTGACTGATAATCCGTGCAGTTTGAGGTTGAAGTTACTTCACCCCATTTCCCACGTCCAGGCATCCAGGCTTCCAGGTCATATTTACGATATGCAGGACCGCCGAGGTCACCAGCACAAATATTTACCAACTGATACGGAATCTCCAGATCCTGATAAATCTGCTCCTCAATTTCCCGCATTTTTTCATGCATTTCTTCGGACTTATCCGGATGAGTAAAGGCAAACATTTCAATTTTAGAAAACTGATGCACCCTGTACAAACCGCGGGATTCACGTCCAGCCGCACCTGCTTCTGTTCGGTAACAATGTGAAAGTCCTGCATAGAGGATCGGCAGTTGTTCCGGCTGTAGTTGTTTGTCAATCAGCAAACCACCTAAAGTTATTTCTGCGGTCGCAATCAGGCAAAGCTCTGATTCTTCAACCGAATATATCTGAGTTTCTGCTCCACGCGGATTAAAACCAATTCCGTCCAAAATCTGTCGACGGGCCAGATCAGGAGTTATGTGTACAGTGAAACCTTCTTTTTGCAATAAACTCAGTGCATATTGGGCTAATGCCAGTTCCAGAAACACAGCTTGATTTTTAAGGTAGTAGAACTTTTGACCAGAAACTTTTGCACCTCCGTCAAAGTCAATCAGATCAAGTGCTTCCATTAACTCAACGTGATCTTTAGGTTCAAAGTCGAATTCACGTTTTGTCCCTACTTCACGAATCGGCACGTTGTCTTCGTCTGTACAACCATCAGGTGAATCCGGATGAGTCAGATTTGGAACCTGTTTGTGCAGTTCAAGCCGCTGCTCAAGTAGTTCACGCAGCATTGACTCTTTCGCGGACTCTTCGTCGCGTAATATTTTCGATTCCTCAATTAGCGGCTGACGTTCTTCCGGCGGAAGTTTGCCTTTCATTTTTTTGCTGATATCGTTCCGTCGTTGTCTGACGGTATCGACTTCAGTTGTAATTTGCCGGACCTGTTCGTCAAGCATTAATAATTTTTCAATATCAACCTGAACGTTACGTCTACGGCAATTCTCCGCAATTTCTTCAGGCTGGCTACGGATTAATTTAAGATCAAGCATTCAGTCAGGTTTCAGTTTTCAGGTTTCAATTGCTTGACTGCATTTGCAATCAACTCTTTGGTTTAATGGTTTTATGAATTTTGTA
>JABGPG010000232.1:6562-15838 GCA_018645085.1 Deltaproteobacteria bacterium | reverse complement strand
TGCTCTAATATCCGGCCAGACAAAAGGGCCTGTTCCACTTCTCCAAAATCAAGAGTGTCATCCACCCTTTCCCGTTCGCCATGCAGAGAATAGCGATAACTTTGAGTTTGCACACAAGCTTGTATCCATTCCAGGTTAATCAATTTTACTACAGTATGATTTTACACGTGAATAACCTAAATAACCAATTTACTATCCGCCCCGAACATAGTTGCTAAGGTTCTTATTGCACTTCAACTCATGCCATAGCAATCCTGCTATCATCAAAGTTGAGGACGTAGCTTATGATATTCAGTCAACTCCTGAATCGCGGTGGCAGTTGCTAACAGACGGTGATCTTCAAAACGGCGACCCATTAATTGTAGACCAACCGGTAATCCGTCAGCAGTCGGTTTCCCAGGAATTGAAATTGCGGGTGTTCGAGTCAGGTTTGCGAGCACACTGCAAATATCCGCCAGATACATAGCCAGTGGATCTTCGGTTTTTTCACCTAATTTGAACGCGGGGAAAGGCGAAACAGGGCCGAGGATAAAATCAAATTTTTCAAAAAGCTCTGCGACCTGCTGTTCCATCCAGGCTCTCACTTGTATTGCACGTCCGTAATATTGGTCATAATAACCGGAACTTAGTACAAATGTTCCAAGCATAATTCTACGTTTCACTTCCTCACCAAAACCCTCTTTCCTCGATGTTGTATAGAGTGATTTAAGGGATGACTGTTCCTGCTCACGTTTTCCATAACGAATACCGTCGAATCGTCCGAGGTTGGAACTTGCTTCCGCAAATGCGAGGACATAATAAGTTGGGATCACATATTTCAGAAACTCAAGCGAATGCCGTTCAACAATTGCACCTTTGCTCTCCAGCAATTCAACTAATTCATTAACGCTCGAGACAACGTCCGGATCTACGGATTGAGCGTCAAGATATTCATCCGGAAGACAAATCCGCAAACCAGAAAGATTTGCTACTTCAGGAGCGTCAGTTAATTTTGTAGTTGCGGAAGTGCTTTCCTTTGGATCATTTCCTTGGAGAATTGAAAAGACGTAGCGGCAATCAGCAGCATTTTTTGTAAAACAACCGATTTGATCCAGCGAAGATCCATACGCAACCAGTCCATAACGTGAAACTGTTCCGTAAGTCGGTTTCAGTCCGGTGACTCCGCACATAGAAGCAGGTTGACGAACCGAACCTCCAGTGTCTGAACCCAGTGCCAGAATGGCCATTCCGGAAACAACAGAAACCGCAGCTCCTCCACTACTTCCTCCGGGGACATGTTCAGTATTCCATGGATTACGTGTAACACCAAATGCAGAGTTTTCTGTGGATGAACCCATGGCGAATTCGTCCATATTCGTAGTGCCAATTATCAACGCGTCTTCTGCTAACAATTTATCTACAACAGTCGCGTTGTACGGTGAATGATATTCACCTAGTATTTTTGAACCGCAGGCGTTACTCAAGTTCGGCTCATTGATACAAATATTATCTTTGATCGAAACCGGAATTCCCGCAAGTTTGCCCACGCTTTTACCGGCAGCAATTTTTTCGTCAATTAAACGTGCACGTGAAATTGCTTTTTCACGCGGTAAAAGACTGCGGTAGACATTCAACGAGGGATTGTATTGATCAATCCGTAGATAGACTGCGTCCATCACTGCTTCCGCAAGGATGTCTCCCGACTTGATGCGTTCAACCAGTTCGCTTAAAGAAAGATCAAAAGGCATGAAATTTTTTTCAGACTTATTCTTTTTCAAGTTCTTCTACAAGTGAAATATATTCCTGCTTTGCGTCTTCTGCGGATTTTCCCTGGAGTTTGTTCCAACCGTCAAATTTTGCCCTTCCTTCAAAATCGGCAAATCCAGGACGTTCACCTGTAACGTCACCTTCGTTGCCTTGTTTGTAAAGTGCATAAAGCTGGAGCATTATGTCATTTGGTGGACGCTTAGAAAGCTGGGTCACACGTTCAGCTGCAGATTTGAAATCATCATCAAGGGCCATGTTATCTCCTAATTATTAGTTTAAAACGTATTATAAACACTAACAGAGCGTCTGGAAAATTCAATACAAAAACTAAGTTTAGACGCTCTCAGCGGGATTCAGCCTTAATCAGTGTGAGAGTGAATTTATTTTATCGGATTGGGGTTGTCCGTTTAGCTTTCAACGTTGCTGCTGCAGGGAGAAATTTATGTGAAAGTTTAGCACAATTTGAATTTCGTCAGCCATAAATATTTGTCAAATATAGGCTGGGAAGCAGGCTGTTCGAGCAAATTACGAATTGCCGATGACTGCGCATGAATCGTGCATAACCAATCCGGGTGTGATAACATCATACTCAGAATATTTTTTATAAAACCATCAATTCAAGTGCGAACCTGTTCCCGAGCATGACGCGGAACGTACAGAAGATGATCACTAAATGGACACCGATTGAAAGGATTTAATAATGGTTAACCAACCAGTTTTAATTGTAGACGATGAAGTAGAAATGCGCATCGCCATGTCCGAAACTCTCAAGCATTGCGGCTATCCTGTAGAAATATCACATAACGCAATTGACGCACTCAAGAAGTTCAAACAAAACGAATACTCCCTGGTCATTACAGATATGACTATGCCCAAACGCAGTGGGCTTGAATTACTGAAAGACATTAAAAGCATCTCTCCTGCCAAACCTGTGATCATGGCCACCGCATACGGAACTGTAGAAACAGCGGTGGAAGCTATGAAACACGGCGCGTTCGATTATATCCGCAAACCAATAAATTTTGATTCATTCCAGTTTATTGTTCAACAAGCGTTGAATTATAAAGGTACTGCAGGAAATTCTTCTCCAGTTGCTGAAAACAAGTCTTCAAAGTCAAAGCCTATAAATTTAAGCAAGGAAATCATCACACAAAACCAGGCAATGCTGTCTTTACTAGATGTTGCAAGTAACGTTGCTAAAAGTAAATCGACGATGATGATTCAGAGTGAAAGCGGTACCGGTAAAGAGCTGCTGGCAAATTATATCCATGAAAAAAGCGACCGTGCAAAGAGGCCGTTTGTAGCGATAAACTGTGCAGCACTGCCAGAAACACTGCTGGAGAGTGAACTCTTCGGACACGCTAAAGGTGCTTTTACTGGAGCAATTCAGGATTACCGTGGAAAGTTTGAGCAGGCACATACAGGGACTATACTATTGGATGAAATCAGTGAAATGGCTTTACCTCTACAGGCAAAGCTCCTACGTGTACTGCAGGAATATCAAATTGACAAAGTTGGCGGGAAAGAGCCGATTCCGGTGGATGTCAGAGTGATTGCGACGACTAACCAGAATTTGATGGAAATGGTCGATACCGGAAAATTCCGAGAAGACCTCTATTTCCGCTTAAACGTAATTCCGCTGTCGCTTCCGCCTTTACGTGACAGGATGGATGATGTTCCGTTACTGGTGACATATTTTATTAAAAAGCATTCTAAAATAAATAACCGTGATTGTCCTGCCGTCAGTCGTGAAACCTTAAACATCCTGACAAATTACCATTGGCGTGGAAATGTACGCGAACTGGAAAACGTCATGGAACGTGCTTTGCTGCTTTGTAATGGTGAGGAAATCCAACCGAATCATTTACTCATGTCTTCTCAGCTTGGAAATGCTAGTATCAATGAAGATCTGGCTGCAATAAACAAGCAAACTTCAAAAACTCCTGCTGGAAAATCCGACGGTGCTGCAACTATCGCTGGTCCAGGGATTTCAACAGAGAATGAAGATTTAGGCATTGAAGTTGGCATGTCGATGAAAGAAGCAGAGAAGCGTTTTATCTTCAAAACTCTTAATGAAACCAAAGGTAACCGGACTCATGCGGCAAAAACCTTAGGTATCAGCATTCGTACTTTACGCAACAAACTCAATGAATATAGAGCAGAAGGAGAAGATTTCGAGCTCGAACCGGAAGACTGACCAACACGCTTTTCAAAGAAAATTGCCTCAGACAGGAACCGTCCTTAGACGCACCAAAAGTTTCTACTATGTAAATGTAGGTGAAGCGGAGCCTCGCCTTTGCCGTATCCGCGGAAACTTATTTAAAGGCAACCTCCATAAAAATAAAATAGCCGTCGGCGATGAAGTAGAAATAGATCTGAATGTCGCAGAAGATGCAGGGTGGATTCTCAGCGTGCTTCCCCGCCGGACAAAACTTGCGCGCCGACCTGCCATAGGGATTCCTGAACAGATTTTAGTCAGCAACGCTGAGACACTCCTGATCGTTGCCTCTTTGCGAGATCCTCCTTTCAGGGCAGGTTTAGTTGACCGCTTTTTAGTAGCAGCTTCCTGCGGTGGTCTGGAACCGTTGCTTATCCTCAGTAAAGCTGATTTATCCAACGAAGCAGAAATAGCGCCAATCAAAGAACACTACTCAGCATTGGGCTGTACTGTTTTAGTGACCAGTATACCGGATTCCAAGGGGCTAGATTCTTTACGTGAATTGCTGCGCAAGCGTATTTCCGTACTCTCAGGTCATTCCGGTGTTGGGAAATCATCGCTGATAGCAGCACTTTTTCCTGATTGGGAAATCAGAATCGGTCAAGTCAGTAAAAAATCCGGAAAAGGCCGTCACACAACAATAATGGCAGAAATGTTTCCACTACCTCAGGGTGGATTCATCGTCGATACACCAGGAATCCGTGAATTTGCACCGCTGGTTAAACCGGAAGAACTAGACAAACATTTTGTGGAGTTCATTCCATTTTTGGGACAATGCAAATTTAAAGGCTGCTCCCATAGACATGAACCACAGTGTAATATTAAAGAAGCCGTTACTGAAGAAAAAATTACAGAACAGCGCTACCGCAGTTACTGCAGCCTCTATGATTCTCTTTAACTTTAAGTCTATGTTTCTGCGGGCTTTCTCCTCAATTCCCTGTTGATTTTAGCAAACTGTTCCCGCGCAGAGATCGACTTTTTTGCAGAATCGGCAGATAAAGAACTGCTTTCCTTTGCTGCTTCCGCGGCAGACTTTTTCAACGGAATATCACCAAGCATAAAAGATCGCAAACGTACCTGTTCCAAATCAAGTTCAGGTCTCGGCACAAAAGCGATTTTCTGCAGTACATCCTGCAGTTCCGAACGTTGTTTATACAGATGCTGAACAAGCCACTCTGCCCCCGGAGTACGATTCAGCAACTCCAAACCTTCCGCTGATGAAACATAAAGTACTAAAACAGCATGAGCTCTTGAAACACGATGGAGAAAGGCCGGCATACAGTTTTGATGTACTCCTTCCGGGGTGACAAGATGCCAGTCTTTCGCCAGTAATGCAACCTGAGTCTGATCAAATTGTGCTTGTCCTAAATCACCGACATGACAGCGAATATCGTCTAATTTTAATTCTGGCAACAAACGCTGAAACATGCGAAGATAAGCTTCAGTTTCAAAGCGTAAGGCCTGTGAGATGCTGCCGTCATAAACTGTTAAGTGCAGAATTGTCTGCTGAGGCTTAAATCTGACCTTGTGTTTCAGTAATTCTGTTTCTTCAGATGACAATAAACGTTTCAGTTTGTTTTGCAACTTACCGTTTAATTGTGCTGAACCTTTAAAACTTTCACCCTTTAATTTTTCAGCCGCCTGCAGAAAATCAGCAGAGACTCCTGCTTGAAGAAGTTTTTGGATAAAATCAGCATCTACCGTGAACTGACGCAGGACTGAAATATTACGAGGGTATGCGTTTCTGGCCAAAAACTTGTCGATCTCCGCAAACCAGATTTTGCGTAATTTGACAAGATAAAGCAAATGCTGTTGTCCTGATGCTTCAAAAATTGCACGCAGGATAGACAGAGCATTTCCGTATGTTTTTTGCCCGGATGAGTTTTGATATTGAATCGTGCGAAGAAACTGCGTTAGCAAATTGCGATCTTGGTTTTGATCAGCTAGACTAACCATAATTTTTATTTTCCCTTTTGACAAAAAGCATTATGTTGGTCAGTGAAGTCCCTGGTATCCTCGTTGCCATGCCCGCGCTCAAAGATACTTATTTTGAGAAATCTGTAATTCTTTTGTGCAGTTATGACGCAGAAGGCGCATTTGGTTTAGTGATGAATCATCCCTCAACAACTCAGGTAAAGGAGGTGCTTTCTGAAGAACTACAGGAAAATGCTGTCTTCGACATCCCTTTGCTGGTCGGAGGACCTGTTCAACCGGAATCTTTTTGGGCGGTTCACAGTGCAGATTTTGCAGTAGAAGAGACCACCATTCTTTCACCAAAAATAAATTTAAGTTCTGCACATGATATCCTGTCTCCGCTTGCTGCAGGCCAGGCCGTGGAGTCTTATCAATTCGGCAGCGGCTATGCAGGCTGGGGTGCAGGGCAACTTGACCGTGAAATTCAGGAAGAATCCTGGTGGCTCGGTCCGCTCGATGAAACACTGTTACTGGAACTGGACTACGAACTACGCTGGGAAACAACCATGGAAAATCTTGGTTTTGATCTGCTGACCACTACTTTTTCTCAAACAGGTATGGTCTAAAATTTATTCCAGACTTATTATTTCAGGAAACTTCTGCGCAAACAGCTTGAACTCATCCCACAATTTTTCAACTGATGTTTCCGGCAAGATAAAACTTTCGCCTAAATTTTTTAAGAGGATAAAATTCACTGCCTGTTTTTGTGCTTTTTTATCGTGCAGAATCAAATTCCGAAAAGTTTCATAATCCAGTTTCAACAGTTTAACCGGCAGCAAATTTTGTGTCAGGGAATTGCTGATAAGCTCCCACTCATTTTGTTCAAGTTCATTCCAGCGCCAAGAGACAAATGCGGCAAATAACATTCCTGTACCAACCGCTTCTCCATGCAGATACTTACCGTAACCGGCGTGGGTTTCGATTAAATGTCCCAGTGTGTGACCAAAATTAAGGTTTGCGCGTAAACCCTTTTCTGTCTCATCCTGTTCTACAACCCGACCTTTAATTTCACAGGAACGAAAAATTGCCTCTTCCAGATAATCAAAATTAAGCGGTTCAAGGGTGTGCTGCTGAGTAAAGTTGAAAAACTCTGCATCCTGAATCAATCCGTGTTTGAGCAGTTCCATGTAACCTGCTTTCAACTCACGTGAAGGCAATGTTTTCAGAAATGCGAGCTCAATGCAGACGTGTTCCGGTTGTTTGAAAGAACCAATCGTATTTTTTCCTGCAGGATGATTAACCGCAGTTTTACCACCGACGCTGCTGTCAACGTCAGCAAGCAAAGTTGTCGGCACCTGAATAAACGGAATCCCGCGTACAAAAGTCGAAGCGGCAAATCCTGCCATATCTCCGATTACTCCGCCTCCGAAAGCGATCAACAGGGTTTGCCGGTTCGCACTGATATTCATTAAAAAATCAAATATCAACGAAAGCGTTTCCAGGTTTTTATACTGCTCACCATCAGGCAGAATACAGGTTGAAACCTTAACGCCGGAATTTGCTAAAACATTGGAAATAAAGTCCGGATAAAGTTCATGTACCGTTGTGTTTGTTACAACAACCACCTGTTCAGCAGCATTGAGTTTAACTGCTTCCGGAAGTTGTTTGTCGAGAATATTCAGACCAATATCAATCTGGTATTCTCGACCGGGCAAATTAACTTTAAGAGTTTTCATAGGGATTTATAATTATTTAATTTTTACTAATATTCCTGCCACACACCAGTTTACTTCATCACAGGCTTCTGCGAGCATTTGTGCGATACGTCCTGACAAGTCCGCAAATTTACGCGACAAAGGATTGTCCGGAATGATTCCCAATCCTACTTCATTCAGTACAAAGACAATGTCGTTCTCAAGCAAAAGCAAACTCTCAATTTCAGCAAAAATTTTACTTTCCGGAAGTTGATGATGCAAAGCATTGTTGAGCCACATTGTCATACATTCGATCAGTACAGGTGCCTTTGTCTCAGCAAGCGTCCCTGTTAAATCCAGTGGTTCCTCAATAGTCCGAAATTTTTCACCACGCTGCTGACGGTGTTCCGCAATACGCTTTTCCATTTCCGGATCAAGCAATTCTGTGGTCGCCAGATAAACAGGTTTCTGCGTTTGTGCCATTTTCAGCATCCGCATTTCCGCCTGACGTGATTTCCCACTTTTGACTCCGCCGGTGATCAGAATTTTCATGTGCTGAAAAATGGGATAAAACCGGAAAACCACAAACAGCTTCCGGAGATGAGTGCTCCAAGCAATGCAGTTGCTAAAGCAAATTTATTCATAAGTTGAATGTCCGTGTAAGTCGCGCCTTCTCTGTCATCAGGACTGCCAAGCCAATAATCGTGAGCCAGTTTTCCTTCGCGCCAAACCGGACCGCAAAGTTTTATTTTCAACGCTCCAGCTGCAGTAGCTTCACTCCAACCTGCATTTGGACTGGGCAGTTTTGCGTAATCCTGCCAGCCGACTCTGAATGCGTTTTTGCCGGACAATCCGGGTAACAAAGCGGCACTTCCGGAAAGTAAAAGCCAACTGAGTCTTGCAGGAATCCAACTCAGTAAATCATCAAACCTGGCACCGCACCAGCCAAAATCCTGATAGCGCTCATTGCGGTAACCGACCATTGAATCGAGGGTGCTGACAACTTTAAAAAACAACATCCCCGGAATACCGAAAAAACAAAAGTAAAACAACGGTGCAATAACTCCATCATTCAAATTTTCACTGACACTTTCAACCGCGGCACGTCCGCATGCTGCTAAATCCATCTGTTTTGTGTCACGTCCAACAAGCATCCCAACTTGTCGTTTTGCTTCAGCAAGATCAGCGTCTTTAATCGCTGTTGCTACATGTTTTGCATGCTGTAGCAAATCACCTAATGCGAGGAAACTCCAGCCAAGGTAAACCGACCAGAGCCAGCCTAAACTCCAATGCAGTGAGGCCAGCAAGTAAAAAACACTCCCAGCTATCACCAGCGAACTGGCTAACAAAAGCAGCACCAGCAAGATCCCACCAAATTTACCATCCAGTCCGATTTTGCGTAGTCTGTTTTCATAGCACGTTAACAATTTACCAATCAAACGCACAGGATGTAGACGATAAACAGGATCACCAAAAAGCAAATCCAGCCCGAAAATAAAGGTTAAAATCGTGGCTGGATGCATGAGTATTTCTGCAAACTCTATCTTCATCCTTTTTTGTTTTTAACGCTTTTTGTACTTTTAGTACCTTTAGTATTTTTGTTGCTTTTAGCACTTTTTTTACTTTTAGCGGGCACAGCACTTTCCAGCGCTATTTTTTGGTTTAAGTCTTCATCCGGAAGCCATAACTTCTGTTTATAAATCC
>JABGPG010000232.1:0-6462 GCA_018645085.1 Deltaproteobacteria bacterium | reverse complement strand
ATCCGGAAGCCATAACTTCTGTTTATAAATCCACAATAAACCTGCGCTGAAGAGCAGAAGACTGATGGCATAAGCGGCTAAGAACTTTGTGTCGGCAATCACAAAATATTGATTGTCCATACGCAACGGAGTTAACAATGAACGCAAAACTGCGTATGAGAGCAAATAAACCGCACCGAGCATACCAGCACGGAAATTTCGCAAACGCAGTTTCCAGAGGAGAAAGAAAATCAGAAAATTACCCAGCGACTCATAAATCATCGTGGGATGAACAGGTGCTCCATGAGCATAACGATCGACGGCAGTACCTGCTGGAAAAATAATACCTGTCCAGAAATCAGTAACCGGTCCCGCGGTTTCACCATTGGTGAAATTCCCCCAGCGACCTATCGCCTGTCCTAAAATCATGCACATTGCACTGATGTCAAACATAGCTGCCAATGACAGTTTTTTGACTTTGCAGTAAAGCGGATACGCAATCATACCGCCCAGAATTGCTCCGTGAATCGCCAAACCGCCTTCCCAAACTGCAAATACTTTCCAAAATGGTTGGAATGCATAATAATTCGACCATTCGAAAATCACTTCGTAGGCACGTCCGCCTACCAAGCCTGCAAAAAAGAGCAGCATCGTCATGTTCATGGCTTCGTCTTCACTGAGATTTATCCGTCTCCTTGTAACTTCCGTAAGCACAATTCGTGTGCCGATCAACAGCGAAATTGCGTAAAATAAACCGTAAAATCGAGGCTCCAACGTGATGTTGAACCAGGGTATTTCAACTGAAAAAATATATGGATACATGTTTATTTATGAAATTTATTTAACCGGAAAGTGTATTCCCAAGAATTTCCTTTTGAGCAACAATGTGCGAGCGGATGCCCTGTTCGGCCAAATCCAACATTGAATTCAACTGCGTACGGGAATATGTTTTTCCTTCTGCTGTTCCCTGAACTTCCACAAATTCTCCGCAATCCAGCATAACGACATTCATGTCGACTTCTGCATTTTTATCTTCATCATATTTCAAATCGAGCATGGACTCTTGATTCACAATACCAACACTAATTGCGGCAAGGTATTCTTTTACCGGAAATTCTTTAATCCGACCTGCCTGAGATATTTTCCGTAAAGCTAAAATCAGTGCAACAAAGCCACCTGTGATAGCTGCGGTGCGTGTACCGCCGTCGGCTTGAATCACATCACAGTCAATCCAAATCGTGTGATTTCCAAGTGCATCAAGATCCACAACAGAACGCAGCGAACGACCTATTAAACGTTGGATTTCCTGAGATCGTCCGTCTATTTTCGCAACTTCCCTTTTGCGTCGACTTCCGGTTGAGCGCGGCAGCATTCCGTATTCTGCAGTGACCCAGCCGTGACGTGCTTTTTTGTTTTTATCCAAAAGCCAGTCCGGAACTTTATTATCAACAGATGCGGTGCAGATAATTTTCGTATTTCCGCAAGAAACAAGAACTGATCCTTCCGCAAACATTGTATAATCGGTATTAATTTCCAGCGGTCGTGCTTGATTGTTGGCGCGTCCGTCGGTTCGTGTGTTTGACATATTATTAACTGTATTCATTGTTTAATTTTTCAATTCCGTGAGCATCACCTATAATAGTGAGGCGGTCACCTTCCTCTAAAACTGTTTGTCCCCGAGGGATTATAGTTTCGCCTTTTCGTCGAATCAGCGCAACCAGACTTCCTTCGGGCATCCGGATTTCTATCAGTGAACGTCCAATGAGCACTGAAGAAGGAGAATTTCCGCGGATTCTGAGTGATAAAAATCTTTCATCACGTAACAAAATTTCCTTCAATTCCTGTTCGTCTGTAGCGGCCAGCCAGTCCTTGAGAAAATTTTCATCATCAACCCTCCCCGCAATTTGAGCCAGGATCCGCAGATGTTGGCCTGGATTGTCGTTTGGGCTGACCAAAAAGAAAAATGCGTGTATCGGTCCTTGAAGAGATATTTTTCCTGAAAAATCAGGTGCTTCAACGAAACAATTTTCTTTCGCTCTGGCGATCACCATTTCCGCACGCTTAATCTTCGGCAGCCGAATGTGCGGTAATGCCGCGCCGTGTGAGATTGGAGTAGCCCCAATCTTGCTGCCTTCCAGAAATCCCTGTTCAAGGTCTTTTGCGGGAATATCCAGTCTGCGAGCTAATTCCTGAGCAACGTCGTGTGTAATTTCCTCAAAAAGGTATTTTTTGGAAAACTCCATCACTTGCGCACGGGTGACAACTTCATCAAAGGGATCTTCTTCACGCACCCCTTTTTCTTTCATAATACCGCGTAATTCGCGATCAAGACCTTCAAATCTTTGTTCTCCGAGACGTGCAAACAAATGATAAATTGCGCCTGAACGCACAACCCGTCCACGTGCATAAGAAATATACCAAATTGTTCCTACAGTAACGAGTGCCAGCGAAAATAAAATAGGCACCATACCCATTTCTGCAATCAGCCACATCGGTGAAAAGACGCCAAAAAGCTGCATCCATGGATAAAACGGTGAACGATAACCAGGATCATAAGCCTCTATTCTGCTTTCACGCATCACGATTACCGCAAAACAAATCAGCGCAAACATCATCAATTGAAAGGCACTCGCCAGTTTAGCAATGCTGGCAATATCAAAGCTCATTACCAGAAAAATAATCAAACTGACTGTTACTGCAATTCCATAAAGTGGAATATTTCTCGCACTAAGTTTTGAGAATGTTCCCGGAATAAGATGATCCCTGCTCATTGCGAGGGGGTAACGTGACGCACTCAAGATTCCTGCATTTGCAACGGAAGCAAAAGCAATCACAGCCGCGACAGTCACTCCTATTTTCCCCCATTTTCCAAACAATACTTCTGCCGCAGATGCAACCGGTGTTAAATCATGTGCAAGTTTTTCTGCAGGCAACACACCGACCATGATAGTCGTCCCTACAGCATAAACCGCAATTGCAGTTCCAATCGCAAGAAAAACTCCGAGAGGAAGATTCCGTTCAGGATTTTCAATCTCTTCCGCAACGCTGGCAATATTGGTGATTCCCACGTAGCTGATATAAACCAACCCTGCAGTTGAAATAATTGAAACACCACCCTTGTCAAAAAATCCATCAAAATTCTGCGAATTTATTTGCGGTAAACCCTCGCCGATGAAAACAAACAAAATCAGTAACAGAGCAAAAACCATGAAGACCTGAAACGTACCTGTTTTCTTTGCTCCAAAAAGATTAACAACACCAAAAAAGACTGCCAAAATTACCGCCAAGGTCACAACTGGTACATCCGGCCAAAAAATGCGGAGATAAGCTCCCATGCCGATCAAGGCAAAAGCGGTTTTTAAAACCAGCGCCAGCCACGTTCCCAATCCACCGATGGTACCAACAAACGGCCCCATACTTCGGTCAAGAAAATAATATGCACCTCCAGCTCTCGGCATTGCAGTTGAGAGCTCAACCATGCTGAACATTGCAGGAATTAGTGGAATTGCTGCAATTAAATAACTCAAAACAACTGCCGGTCCTGCTTCGTTAAAAGCAATTCCAGGCAGCAGGAAAAAACCTGCGCTCAGGGTTGTCCCGGTCGCAATAGCGTACACATTGAGTAATGTCAGTTCTTTTTTGAGCATCTTTTTCCAGGAGTTTTTTTTGTTCTTTACCTCAAAAACACACAAGTTTGAAATCGTCCGGATACTATAAATTTCCGGCCTCGATTACTTCCATTTCAGCACTAACTTCGAACTCGAAAAATTCATCTTCCAGTGCAAGGTTATAGCTCATTGATTCCAAGGTGATTGTCCGGTAATTACCCTGTTGATCCATCAGTGCTATTGTACGTAAATTGTAGTTTTCCGGATCAACCTCTAATTGGATAAAAGCTAAATTTGCAGTCTCTTTATGAGGTTCAAGTTCAACGATCAAACCCTGCGGATTTTTCAGCAAAGATTTGCTGATTTTACGTCGTTTAAAATCCTCATTCAAATCACCTAAACCAAGCAGAAAAGAAAGCGCAGTTCCGTCAGTTAGTTTTTCCAGTTTTTGAATAGTCACATTTTCGAGCAAAGTATCATAGAGCCACAAAGTTTCACCGTTCGTGACCAGCAACTGCTCTTCCGGAGGTGCGTACAGCCAACGCATTTTCCCCGGACGTTTATAAGAAACCTCGCCCTCTGCTTTCCTGGGCGGTAGTTCAGAATTAGCGCGAAAACTGGTTTGCGTAAAATGCCCTGAAAAACTCAAAATACTCTGATATTGCGTCTGAATCAGTTGCAGAAGATTGGCTTCGCCCGCAAAAGTCTGAGCTGAAACTCCTCCTAAAAAAAAGAAACTTAGTATAAGTAAATATTTTTTCATTTAATTATTGAACTGATATTTTAACTGACAGAAAGCTGATGTTTTGCACTTGGCTTTGTTTTAGCGGCAGAGCTCAGCAAGTCGAAAATATTGCTCCGGTTCAGGTTGTTTTTGTATAAGCTGTATAAGCCAAAAAACCAGATCAACAGCGGCGGCAGCCACAATACGTGAGGTTGATAATTAAGATTCTGGGTCATTTCTTTTGCTCCCATCCAGAGGATATAATAGAAGACCACCAGAATCAGTCCACGCAAAAACGCACCGGAACGTCCACGTCTTGGATTAACCAGACCTAAGGGAACCATCGCCACGGCAAAAGCCACGCAAGCCCAAGGTGTGGTTAGTCTTAAAAAAAGTTCCATTTGCGAAGATTGACTGGAATTTCCCCAGAGAGTACTGGTTGGAACACCCCAAATATGGCCATCTTTTTTTTCAGGCACTATTTGCGGTGGACGGAAAATATAGTGGAATTTCTCAAACGCGATTGTACGGTAATTTTCTGCAGAACCCTGCAAATGAATCAGTCCGTTTTCAAGCGCTAAGACCAAATCCCGCTCACCTTCACGAACATTGATACGCCCACGATCCGCAAGAGTAACCATCGAATCCGTAGTCAACTCTCTGTCGGTAATAAAAACACCGCTCAAATCCTCATTTTCAGCTTTGTCCTGAACGTGTAAAACCTTGCCCGGAAAATCATAATTCAGTACTAAAGGTTGAATTGTTTTTGTAGTCTGAGTTTTCAGTACGCGTAGTTTTTCTTCCTCGAAAGCAGCGTATCCTGCAGGCTGCAGCCAAAGTGTAATGCTCAAGGCAAGTACTGTTGTAACAATGCCGAATAAAAAAAATGGGCGTCCAATCTGCCAGTAACTTATGCCTATTGCATTCATCGCATAAATTTCATTGTCCGTGGAAAGACGTACCATCAGCACGACACTCGCAATCACAATTGCTAATGGCAAAGTCACAGACAAAAATTGCGGCAGACGGTAAAGCAACAGCAGGCCAACACTAAAAACGCTAACTCCTCGTTCCACAATTAAATATATCAGCCGATAAACCGTTTCCATCGAAAGGATGAAAGTGAGTATTCCGGAAGCCAGTATAAACGGAAAAATCAACTGTAAAAATATTGAACGAGAGAGCAACATAAAGATCTGTTAGAGCTGGTCCTTGATTTGCCATGCCACGCGCATAGCGTTGAGTCCGTCCTGACCGGTGACTTTTGGTTTTTTCCCTTCACGTACCGCAGACATAAAACTTTCAATTTCTGCTAATAAAGCATCCCCTTTTTCCAGTTGAAATGCTTCCGGCCTTAAAGTTTCCGGATCAGGAACTGCGTTCGTATCCACCTGTAATTTGCGTGCCTGTCCTGTTCCGTAATCGAGTGAGAGATATAATCCGGACTGAAAAATCCGCATTTTACGTTCCGCTTTATCTGAAACACGGCTGGCCGTTAAATCCGCAATACAACCTGAAGGAAAACGCAACCTCGCGTTTGCCAGATCTGCGGTTGAGGTGACGATGTTAACACCTGTACCTTCTACAGATTCCGGATATTCACCAACCACTGCCAGCACCAGATCAATGTCATGAATCATTAAATCTAAAATAACATCAACATCAGTTCCACGTTTTGGAAAAGGAGCAATACGGATATTTTCAATAAATTTTGGACGATCAATTAACTGCTGAAATTCTGTAAAAACCGGATTGAAACGTTCCAGGTGACCGATCTGCAGGCGCACATTTTTGTCCCTTGAAAGTTGTTCCAGTTCTTCTGCTTCTTCAATTGTTGCGGCAAACGGTTTTTCGAGTAAAACGTGAACCCCCTTTTCCATAAAGGCTTTTGCCGTTTCATAATGATGCACGGTCGGCACAACGATACTAACAGCATCTACCTGATCCAGCACATCGTGATAATCGGTATAAGACGGAACCTCAAGTTCATCCGCTACTTTTTGAGCTTGTTGCGGATCAACATCCACCACACCAATCAATTCTGAGTCAGTAAATCCGGCATATTTTTGTGCATGAAAGCGGCCAAGATAGCCCACACCTATTACAGCAGTTTTTAACATTTTTTAATCCTTTGTTGTTTGTACGACTTGA
>JABGPG010000152.1:11404-18930 GCA_018645085.1 Deltaproteobacteria bacterium | reverse complement strand
GTGTATTTTGTTTTGGGACGAGTGTCCGCATAGCCGACAATTGAGATTGAGTTTTCCGGATATTTGATGCGGTTAATCAACATGGATGCAATGGTAGTAGCCCGAGCGGAACTGAGAGCCCAGTTACTGGCAAACTTTTTGCTGCGCATCGGTACATTGTCAGTGTGACCTTCTACTGTGAGTAAATCAGATTTATGTTCCGGTATTTTAAGGATTTGAAAAAAAAGCGGAGAGAGGGCTTCATAGGCACCATTTTTAAGCACAGCGTCTCCGGATCGAAAAAGGAAATCCTGCGGTAAAGAAACGATGCAGCTGAGTTTAGTTGAACGAAGTTCATACTTACTGAATTGTGCACTATTGCTTTTGAGAAACTGTTCCAGGCCTCCGCAATTTTTAGGTTGAGTGGAAAGAGCATTCAGCAAAACGAAAAAGCAGAATAACAAGGTCATTAAATCCGCAAATGTCGTAATCCACCCGCCCTCTGAACTGGCACTTCGACTCATGTTACAACCCCAAACCTTGTCCCATTGCAGCCTGTTCCTCCAGCATTACTTTCTTTCGCAGCTTAGGAGGAAGATAAATTATTAAATCTTTGGCAGCAGTTTCAGGAAGCTCTCTGCGTTTCAAGTAGAGTAGACCTTCTCGGATCATTTCCATCAAGAGGACCTGCGACTCCTTGAGTTGAAAACGTTTGGAAGCGATTGGCAAAAAGATTAGCTGCGAAAGTAGGACACCATAAAGTGTAGTTATCATCGCAACTGCCATACCTCCCATCAAGCCAGCTATATCAGCGCCGCCTTCTCCGCCAACACTGCCCAGCATCATGATCAGTCCGACAACTGTGCCAATCATGCCGAAAGCCGGCGCGGCTCGTCCCATAAACTCCAGCATGTCTATTTCTTCAAATGAACGATAGTTGTACATCTCAATCTCAGAGCGCACAATTTCCTCAATCATCTCTTCTGTCACCAAATCGACTGCAATAAAATCCTGCAGCCAGGTTTGCAGCTCAGTGTTTTTTACCGCGCTGATTTCCTCATCAGTTATTAATTCTTTATTGGCACGTTTTTCACAGAGACCGATTATCGTGTGATAAACATCAAGGAAGTCCTTGTCCGCTTTTCCTGTTAAAAAAGCCTTGGCGATGAAGACAATCGCCCGCATTGCATCCCCAAAACGAAAGGCAATTAAAGTTGCCGCATAGGATCCACCCAGTACTATCAGCAAAGATTTCAGATCAAGAAAACGCGAAATAGAACCAAGCCACGAACCTTGAAATTCAGCAAAATTCGCCTTTAGTGCCCGTATTTCTTCGATTGAAGCTTGAGATGCTTTTAATACCTCCAGCGCAGTCTCAAATTCCCTGAACTGGTACATATAATAATTCGAAAGGTGATCCGGCCAGATTATGCCGAAAATCACCAACGATGTTCCTATCATCATTCCCAGAAGGGTTCCAATTTTGTCTAACATGAGATCCTTAAAACAATTCGCATAAAAAGTAATTTATATAATTATATCAATGGTATATACTGATTATTAGCTAAAATAATCAGTTACTGCACGAACAAGTAAAGCTTGCCCAAAAAAGTCATAGTAATAAGCCTGAAACATGATAGGCTAAAGATATTGAGAGCCTTAAAAGCAGTCAGCCGATTTTCATGTTTCGTCCGAGCATTCTGTCTTAAAAACCTAAGAATTACAATACATTTTCTGAAAATGCCGCTGAGCATTCATTTGAAGCATTTTTTGCACAATGTAGTATGAAACGATTATGACAGTGCAGTCACATTTTTTTCAGACACTAGCGCAAAAACAAGGAGCTTGCCTGAGGCAGGCCCCATGGACATTAGCGCAAATAAATCCAGCTACAGTGAATTTGTTGAGTCGGAAAAAACTTGCTGAAAATTTGCTGGAGTGTATTCTCCCTCTACTTGAGGTAAGCGGGGATTTGAATCGATTTGCTGGACTGCAGCCGCTTTATGAGGGAATAAATCTGCTTGATCCACATTATTGCCGCAGGGATGAAGCACAACGTATGCTGGAAAAATGCCTCGGATTTAACGACTATCAGCGGACTCAACTGGCAGGTGCGGTGATGCATTTTATGGATATTGTTAAACAGACAAATCTTAATACACTGCAGCTGAAAACTAACGAAATATTGACTTTATGGTGGAAAATATTTCCGCAAACTAAAGCCTGGCAAGCCTTAAAGTGGCTCTGGGATCAAGGAGTAGCAGTACCTCACAGTCAAAGCGGATTTCGCGCTTGGCGGCGTTTTTCACAAGGAAGCATAGCGGATTCGGAAAATATTTCGGAAACACATCCTAAAAAGTGGCTGGAGATCTGTGAGGAGCAAACCGACTTTGCAACTGCTTTTGAAGCAGACCGGATGGCCGCCGCATTTTCCGGAGATGGAAGACACGCTGGTTTGGCAGGTATTTGCGGTGATTTGCCTGATTGTGATAATTGTGCGTTGAATACTGAATGCCTCTGGTGCGGGGCTGACACTAATTCAGTAAAATTTAACATAGCAGAAAAAATACAGCGGAATTTAATTTCAGCAGCTGATATTCCGCAACTGATGCACTGGCTGCTGACTTCAACTCAGGAAGAAGGCAAAGCACTTGAGCATGCTTTAAACCCTGACGCGCCGCTCAAAGATTGGAGTTGGAAACGTTTAAGAATTCTGGAAAAAACGCAGCCCCTCGGTTCAGAACTTGTATTACGTCTGGAGGCCCTAAGGGAACTTTGTAAAAACTACGGGATTGAAAAGCTGAAACCTCAGGATCAATTTAGTTCAAGCCGTGATATCTTCAAGCATTTTCATCAACAGTTGTCACGCCAAAAACAAGAGCAGTTTATCATTGTTCTGTTGGACAATAAACACCGCTATTTAGCTGAGGAAGATGTCAGCAAGGGTATTTTAAATAAAAGTCTGGTGCATCCCAGAGAAGTTTTTGCTTCAGCGATTGAACATCGAGCAGCGGCAATGATATGCATTCATAACCATCCGTCCGGTGATCCGGAGCCTTCGCAGGAGGATTTGAGAATTACGGAACGTCTGGTTGAAGTAGGAAAACTGGTTGGAATTCCGGTGCTGGATCATGTAATTGTCGGAAATGAAAGTTATACAAGTTTTGCAGATAAAGGATTACTTTGAAAAAAATTAAAGATCATTATTTTCACAAGGCAAAGCGCGATGGCTATGTTGCCCGTTCTGCTTATAAACTTGAAGAAATTGATAAAAAACATCGGATTTTACGAAATGGAAATTTGGTGCTGGATCTTGGCTGCAGTCCGGGCTCCTGGTTACAGTATGCCAGTAGAAAAGTGGGTGAAAAGGGGAAGGTATTGGGCGTTGATCTGCAGACGGTTAAACTCTCACTGCCGCAAAATGTCAAAGTAATACAGGCTGATATTTTTGAAATGACAGTAAATGATCTTGAAATGAATGGTGGTATGGTTGACGTTATCCTGAGCGATATGGCTCCAAAAACTACCGGAATTCGTGATACGGATGCTCAGCGTTCCTATGCGCTGAATCAGCAGGTTCTGGAGTTGTCGGGCGACTTGCTGCGGCCTCAGGGAACTCTGCTGGTAAAAGCTTTTCAGGGAGCGCCTTTGGAGCAATTACGCCGTGAATTCAGCAGCATATTCGCCCAGGTTAAGTTATGTAAACCAAAAAGTTCACGTTCCGAAAGTGTGGAAATTTTCCTGCTTGGATTAAATAAAAAGTGAGCTTCCCGCAAAAATACTGAATTCCATCCAGCAACTGAATCAGTAATCCAAGCATGAAAAATATTCAGAACTGTTTCGCTGTGTTGTCATTTCAATTTGAATGTTAATCTCTTATAATTTTTAGCAAATTAGCCGGCAGTTGATTTATCGCTACGCTCGAAATCAGACTGTCTTGAGGGCATTATACTTCTGCAGCAAAAGTGAAAATGCAGAAAAAATGTAAATATTGTTAAAGGTTTTACAATAATTGCCGATTTAAAACACGAGAGTAAACTCTGGAAAAGATCCAGAGATTTTTTTTTGATTCCACCAAACCCGCTACAGCTTAACTTAAAGTCTTTCGTCTGCAATGAAAATAAGACAAAACCCAACAGCCTTAAACACCTTGAGACATGCGTCCAATTACTTCAGCAAGGTGAAGGGCGGCATTGAGCGGCTAAGTTCCGGAGTTAAGATAAACAAAGGTGCCGATGGACCTGCCTCACTGATTGCCTCAGAAAGATTGCGTGGAGATATTGCTGGACTTAAACAGGTCTACAGCAATGTTTCAACTTCTGTATCTCTCCTGCAAACTGCGGAAGCTGCTTTAAATGAAGTCAGTAATCTGCTGATTAAAATCAAACAATTGACCGTTCATGCCCTGAACGAAGCAACAAACAGTTCTGACATGTTAGTTGCAGATCAGCAGGAAATTGAAAATCTTTTGAGTTCAATTGATCGTATTTCTCAGAATACAGAATTTGGCGGCAAAAGACTGCTTGATGGTAGTATGGGTACAAACGGTACTGCTGTGGGTGAATCGCTGAGCTTTGTCTCTGCCGAAGCAACGGCGTCCTCTTCACCGGAGCAAGGCTGGGAAGTTGATATTCAGCAAATAGCAACACGAGCCAGAAAGAAAGGTGCCGTCGTCATTGATGTCAACAACATCCGCAACGGTCTGCAAATTCTGCTGAATGAAGGAGGAAGGAGCATGTCACTGAATACCTCAGAGGGTCAGTTGGGCCGCGACATTAAGCAAATGCTCAAGGATGTGGAACAATTCCCATTACGCTTTCCCATCGCGGATATGTCTTCGCAAATTCGTGGAATGGTCATTTATGAGTTAAATCAGAGAATTGCGGAAAACGGCTTAAAGCTTCAGATCATGCAGGCTCCGGATAATACCCTACAAGTTCAGCATAATAATTTTGGAGATTCCAGTACATTTTCAGTGACAAGCTCAATTGCGGGAATACTTTCCGCTGAAGCAAATGTTGCTCAAACTGCTGAACGTGGAAAAAATATAGAAGGTACAATTAACAATCAGCTTGCCTTGGGCGAGGGTCAGTATTTAACAACTATTGCAGGTATGGAAGCAGCCGGCGTTACTGTAAAGTATGATAAAGAATTAGGCTATCATGAAATTCCAGTTTTTGATGATGCTGGTCTCCGGACAGGCACACAGTTGATTGAGCAAAAAAACGAAGACATTGTAGGAGGACCATTGAATCCGAAAAAAGAGGGTTATGTCCACGTTTCCCAGCTGTCAAAAGAATTTCAGGTAGGAGTCAATAAACAGTCTAACTCTGCATTCTCTTTTGCAAATGTCCGTACCAGTCTCATGGGTAAAGGCATTAAGAATAAAAGCGGATTTCTTAGTCTTGCGGACATTGACGTAAAAACCGTACAGGGTGCAAATGACGCAGCAAAAATCGTCGGGCAGGTAATTGATCAAATCTCGACCTACCGTGGTGAAATGGGCTCATTTCAAAAGAATTCACTTGAGAGCAACCTCAACAGTCTGAAAGTAGCGGAAGAAAATATCACTCAGGCAGAGTCCACTCTGCGTGACTCAGATATGGCCGCAGAAATGTCGAATCTCACCAAAGATCAAATCATGCTGGAAGCAAGTACTGCGATGATTGCCCAAGCCAATCAAGTTCCAAAAACTGTACTGGGTTTAATCCAAAACAGCGCATAGACTGAAAGCGGCTTTTCATTTTTAAGTGCAGGCAGCTGAGTTCCGCTGCATCTTCAATCCTCTATTTTATCTTCCGGATTTCTAGTTGTTAATCTCCAAATAAACTTGCCGTTTACTTGACTTAGAAGCTAGAATTACGATAATTAAGAAATATATATCGTCATTCAGGCAACCTAAAAAGCACGGGCATTACGGCCACTTTGACAGCACATAATGAACTCAACATAAATGGAAACTCCGCAAAAGCCGCTGCAACTGTCTTTGGAATTGAGAGGAATTACTAAAAATTATCCTGGGATTGTTGCTAATGATTCAGTTGATTTTGACTTGCGTGAGGGAGAGATTCACACCATTCTTGGCGAAAACGGTGCAGGTAAATCAACCTTGATGAGCATGATCGCAGGTCTTTTTCCCGCGGATGAAGGCGAGATGCGTGTTTTTGGTGAAAAGGTAAATTTCACCAATCCGCGGCAGGCGATTGAAAAAAGTATCGGTATGGTTTTTCAACATTTTATGCTAGTAAAGAACCATACAGTTGCAGAAAATATCATCCTCGGTCTGCCTAGTGTTGTGAAACTTAATTTGAAAGAAGTCCATCAACAAATCAGGGAAATCAGTGAGCGTTATGATTTGTTTGTTGATCCGGAAAAGAAAATTCAGGAACTCTCTGTAGGCGAGCAGCAACGTGTTGAAATTGTAAAAGTGCTTTTCAGAGGCGCCCGGATCTTGATTCTGGATGAACCAACCGCAGTTTTGACTCCGCAGGAATCGGAAGCACTGTATGAAATCATGCAGCGCATGACGAAGGAAAAAAAGTCCATCATTTTTATCACTCATAAAATGAAAGAAGTGATGGCGCTTTCCCACAGGATTACGGTTTTGAGCCGTGGCAAAGTGATGGCGACTTTGCAGAGAGAAGAGACCAATCCGCAAAAACTTGCCGACTTGATGATTGGTAATTTGGAAGCTCAGGATATTGTTAAAGTTTCAGAGATCCTGCGTAAAACAGTTGTTGAAGAAAGTAGTGAAGTTGATTCAGAACGACTAAATAAACAGCAAAAATCAGCAAACTTAACGGTAGCATTAAAAAATATTCATGCTGTTAATGATTTGGGACATCCGGCTTTGAAGGGGATTTCATTTGAGATACGTGCCGGAGAAATTTTAGGTATGGCCGGAGTTTCTGGGAATGGTCAACCGGAATTGACAGATGTTTTGAGCGGTTTACGCACCGCGACTCAAGGCACATATCAATTTGAAGAGACGATACTAAAAAACCCTACTGTGAACGAAATGATTGAACGTGGGATTGGTTATATTCCTGAGGATCGTAAGAAATACGGAGTTTCTGCTGGAATGTCGATTGCTTATAATTTCCTGCTACGTGATTTTAGAAATCCGGAATTTTGTTCACACCAATTGCTCAAACAAGCAAATATATTCGACTACGGTCAAAAGAAAATGGAGGAGTTTGATATTCGCGCACCTTCAGCTAAATCTCAGGTTGGACTGCTTTCCGGAGGAAATATGCAGAAAGTAATTCTTGCACGTGAAATTTCACGTCCACTGAGTTTATTGCTCGCTTCACAACCAACACGAGGTTTGGATATTCACGCGACCAGTTTCATCCGCGAACAAATCTGCCGTGCACGCGACAATGGTCTGGCGGTGCTCTGGATTTCAGAAGATTTAGACGAATTGCTGATGGTTGCGGACCGTATCGCAGTGATTTTTGATGGACGGATTGTCGGCATAATTTCACAAGAAGAAGCCACGGTTAGTTTGATTGGACAGATGATGACCGGGATGAAAAAAAATGAAA
>JABGPG010000152.1:0-11304 GCA_018645085.1 Deltaproteobacteria bacterium | reverse complement strand
GAAGCCACGGTTAGTTTGATTGGACAGATGATGACCGGGATGAAAAAAAATGAAACGGAAAATTTGGTAGGGAAAAAAGAAAATGCGTGATTACCTTTTATTTTATGTAAACGGCATACGCCATCAAATTTCCGGGACGCGTGGATTTCAAGCACTCGCTGATTTTTTACGCGGAGATTTGGGCTTAGTCGGAACAAAAGTAGTTTGTGCGGAAGGAGACTGCGGTTCATGTACCGTGCTCATTGGACGTGTCCGGAACTCCGTGATGTGTTATGAAGGAATTAACAGCTGTATTCAATATTTGTATCAACTGGATTGCGCTCATGTCATCACAGTTGAAGGCTTAAACGGTGGAGCCGAAAAAATACATCCCGTACAAAAAGCGATGGTTGATGCTTTCGGATCGCAATGCGGATATTGTACACCGGGTTTTGTGATGTCGCTGGCTGCAATGCTTGAAACACAGGAAGTAATGACAAGGAGTTCCGTACAGGAAGGCTTAACCGGAAACTTGTGCCGCTGTACTGGCTACGAACAAATAATAGACGCAGGCTTGTCTCTGAATAAAAAAAACATTCCGAAACCTTCAAAGCGCTTCAACGAGGATGCAATGCTAGCGGATTTCTCGGAACATGTTTCACAGGCAGTTTCTTGCGAGTATGAGGAAAAGTGGAACGGTAGTTCACAAAAAGTTCAGTTTTATGTTCCGACTACTTTAGCAGAAGCACTTGAATTTAAACAACAAAATCAACAAGTAACAATAATCGCGGGCGGAACTGATATTTCGGTACAGTTGAACAAGGAGCAGATTGAACCAAATTGCATAATGAGTTTGACGCATTTGACTGGATTGGAAAGTTTCGAAATTAACAATAAAACTATCACAGTTGGTGCAAAACTGAGCTGGTCGAAATTAGCAGAACATTGCCAACTCCATCTGCCTCAGTTTGCAGAGATAATCGAAATTTTTGCTTCACGACAAATCAAGAACGCGGCAACACTTGCAGGTAATATCGCAAACGCCTCTCCAATTGCGGACTCCCTGCCTTTCCTTTATGTAATTGACGCGGAAATAGAATTGAGCAGATCACAACCAGATGGATCGCTGGGAAAACGTTGGGTCAGAATCAATCAGTTTTATCACGGTTACAAAAAAACTGAAATGAATGCGGATGAACTAATTACGAAAATTCGCTGGAATCTGCCTGAAACGGATGATGTGCTGAAACTCTATAAAGTTTCCAAACGCAAAGACTTAGATATTTCAACTTTTACCGCAGGAATATGGCTGAAGTTGAAAAAAGGAAAAATACAAAATGCACGTCTGGCTTATGGCGGAGTTGGCCCTGTTGTTCTACGTTTGCCTGAGACAGAGGAATATTTGCTGGACAAACCGCTGCTGCCGGAAATTTTCCAGCAGGCAGGTAAAATAGCTCGCAATGAAATTAGCCCAATTTCAGATGTTCGCTCTTCATCGGTTTATCGGTCGCAGTTAGCGGAGAACATTTTGTTGAAGTTTTTTCATGAATGCTGTGATTCCCGGAACAAAAAAGAGGCGGCATGAAAGTAGTTGGAAAACAAGTTCCGCATGATTCAGCGATTGGGCATGTGACGGGAAAGGCTTTGTTTGTGGATGATTTAGCCTTCACACAAAATGAGTTGATCGTTGAGTTTATCGCAAGTCCTGTGGCACATGGTAAAATAAAAAGTTTCAATTCCGTAGAGCTCGCTCAACTGGACGGAATTGCGGGCGTTTTTACTTTTGCGGATATTCCCGGACATAATCTTTATGGACCTGTAATTCAGGATGAACGCTTTTTGGCGGAAGAGATAGTGGAATATGTGGGACAGCCAATCGCGGTGATTGCAGGAGAATCCAGGAAAGCGATTCGTCACGCCAAAAAAAAGCTACGCCTCGAAATTGAAAAATTGACCCCAGTTTTCACTATTGATGAGGCACTTGCTGCCAAACAGTTCATCGGTGTTCCACGTGTGTTTAAACAAGGTGATTTTGAAAAGGCCTGGAGCACAGCCGAACACACTTTGGCAGGTACTTTTGTCTGCGGAGGTCAGGAACAATTCTACCTTGAATCACAAGCTGCAATCGCGTGGCCGGGAGAGCACGGTGAGATTCATGTCCATTCTTCAAGTCAGAATCCTACAGAAATTCAGGAAGTTGTGGCAGAGGCTCTAGGTTTAGGTTTTCACGAAGTGGTTTGTGTCTGCAAACGAATGGGCGGCGCATTTGGCGGTAAGGAAACGCAGGCGGTGATTCCGGCGGTCATGGCGGCACTGGTAGCGACAAAAACGAAACGTCCAGCGCGGATTGCCTACACCAAAGACGACGATATGCGTTCAACCGGAAAAAGGCATCCGTACAAAATTCATTACAAAACCGCGTTCACCACTGAAGGAAAGCTTACAGGCTTGAACTTGGAAATTTATTCGAACGGCGGTGCCGGAGCAGACTTGTCAACCGCAATCCTGGAACGTACTTTGTTTCATGCAGATAACGCTTATTTCATTCCGAATCTCTTTTTTAAAGGAACTATCTGCAAAACAAATTTTCCGCCGAATACAGCATTCCGAGGATTTGGAGGACCGCAGGGCATGGCGAATATCGAAAACGTGATGCAGGAAATTGCCCTCGTTTTGAAAAAAGACGCTCTTGAAATACGGCGTCTCAATTGTTATGACCATGCTGATCGTAACCTTACTCCATACGGACAAGTGGTACGCAATCATCTTCTTCCGGAAATCCTGGATCAACTTGCCGAAACTTCGGAATATCGGCGACGCTTGCAGGAAGTGGAGCAGTTCAATCGACAGTCCACTACGCACTTGCGTGGACTTGCTTTAACGCCGATGAAGTTTGGAATTTCCTTTACCACCAAATTTCTCAATCAGGGAAATGCGCTGGTGAATGTTTATAAGGACGGTACGGTACAGGTTTCAACCGGCGGCACAGAAATGGGTCAAGGACTGAACACAAAAATCAGACAATTAGTCGCAGATGAATTCGCCATTTCATATGACGATGTGCGGATAATGATTACCTCCACTGAGAAAAACAACAATACTCCGCCGACTGCCGCTTCTGCAGGAACCGACCTGAACGGCATGGCTGCGCTAAATGCATGCCGGAAAATTAGAAAAAATTTGACGGAATTTGCCAGCAGTTATTTGTTGCCGCCGGATAGTGGCTTAGATCCATCTCCGGAAAATATCATTTTTGAAAACGGAACAATTTATGATGATCGGAGTAAGTCTCGCTTTCCGGAAAATAAAATCACTTTCCGGGAACTGGTAAAGTTGGCATTTATGGAAAGGATCAGTTTAGGCGAGCGAGGTTTTTACGGAACACCTGAAATTGATTTCAACCGTGAAACGGAGAAAGGCGAACCATTTTTTTATTACACAACCGGAGCCTCAGTTTCCGAAGTGCTGATTGACCGTTTTACGGGACAGCTTAAGCTGGAGCGAACAGATTTGCTGATGGACATTGGTGAAACTATAAATCCCGGCATTGACAAAGGGCAAATTATTGGAGGTTTCATTCAGGGAGTTGGTTGGGTCACAAATGAAGATTTGCGTTACTCTGATAAAGGTGAGCTCTTGTCCTATTCGCCGACAACTTACAAAATTCCGAATATCCAGGATCTTCCGGAAATATTCAATGTAGACACAATCGAAAATCCGCAGCATAAAATCAACGTCCGCCGCAGCAAAGCGGTTGGTGAACCACCGCTGATGCTTTGTCTGTCAGTCTGGATTGCGGTCAAACATGCATTATCGTGTGTAAGAAATGACGCCATACCTCGACTAAATCTTCCAGCTACTGCTGAAGAAATACTGCGTAGAATCACAGAACTGGATGACGATTCTAAAGATGCTGCAGGAAATTCTTCTGTGGATGAATCAGAAGTCTCGCTGGTTTCCCTGCCGATACTCTCTGCTGAAAAAAAATAAACATACCTAACAAGTCTCAAGTTGTAGATTGTTTTGCCCGCAAAATAGCTGATTGAATTGACATTTACGGTTTATTTTAGCATAGTGTAAGTGATAAATTCTTGAAAAAGAATGCTTGAAAATCAAAAAAATACTCACAATGGAGAGAGAATGAAAGACATAGAAATTAACGGAATTAAGGAAACCATCGTCGAGCGCTCGGACTATCCGATTGAAGAATGCAAAAACATTCTGGGAAATGAAGTCACAGCAATTTTAGGTTATGGTCCGCAAGGCAGAGGGCAAGGATTGAACATGCGCGATCAGGGTTTCAAGGTTATTTTGGGACTGCGTAAAGGTCGTAGCTGGGACAAAGCTTTGGCAGACGGTTGGGTTGAAGGCGAAACGCTTTTTGAAACAGAAGAAGCAGCACAACGTGGGACTATTCTGCAATATTTGCTCTCAGATGCCGGACAGATTGCTGCATGGCCGATGGTAAAAGCAAATTTAAATGATGGCGATGCTCTCTATTTTTCCCATGGTTTCGGCATTGTGTTTCATGAGGATACAAGCATCATTCCTCCTGAAAATGTTGATGTGATCCTGGTTGCACCAAAAGGCAGCGGACTGACTGTACGTACACATTTTCAAGCAGGACGCGGAATTAATGCTTCATTCGCAATTCATCAGGATTATACTGGACGTGCCAGAGAACGCTGCATTTCAACAGCTTTTGCAATTGGTTCCGGACATCTTTTTGAAACTACTTTTAAGAAAGAAGTTCACAGTGATCTCACTGGTGAACGTTGTGTTTTGATGGGACTGCTTCAGGGAGCTTTCCTCGCGCAGTATGAAGTTTTGCGTGAACATGGACATTCGCCTTCAGAAGCCTACAATGAAACAATTGAAGAAGCACTGCAAAGTCTATATCCTCTGGTTGCTGAAAAAGGTATGGACTGGATGTATGCTAACTGCTCGACTACTGCTCAACGTGGAGCACTTGACTGGGCACCGCGTTTTCGTGATGCAATAAAACCTGTGGTTGAAAAGTGTTACCAGAGTGTGCTGGATGGAACTGAAGCTAAAGTGTCCATTGAATCCAACTCCCGTTCGGATTACCGTGAAAAACTGGAAAAGGAACTTGCGGAAGTCAGCAATCAGGAAATGTGGCAGGCCGGAAAAGTATTACGTCAATTACGTCCGGAAAACTTATAAGTATCAGTTAAGGTCACTATGGGTTTTGTTAAGTTACTTGAAGAAGGCAAGTATTTCGAAATACAAAAGCGGAGTGGACGTTCCAAAACTTTGGAACATGAGGCAACGTCATTTTGTGGTGCCTTGCGTCCACACTACAATCCTAACATGATTCTGTTGTTGTCAAGTCCGCTTGAATCACGTGGTGACGTTTTCGAATTCAGGTCAGAAGATATTATTTACGCAGAAGAACTTTCCAGTATTACCAAGCCAAACGGTGTGACCGTAGAACGGGTACGCCTTTGGGTGAAGAACGGTAGTCCGGCAATGCGTATGGAACCGATACTTGTAGGAAATGACGAGTAAGTATCGCTAAATCTTTGCTGAAAACGGACCTAAAATTTAAGTCACCGTTTTCAGCAGCTTGACAGACTGTATTTTCTCACTTGTCTCTTCTGCAAGATGTACAGCCAATTCCGAAAATCACAAATCATGCCCCCCTTCTTTTCAACTAAAACAAATCTGAGCAAATCAATGCTTCTGCCTAGGCAGTTGATGTTGCTGGTTTTGCTGCTCATTTCCTTGCTGCCAAATTCAGTCTTTGCTCAATTTGAAGATGAAGTAGAAATTCCGGAAAACGTTGTAACTTTTCAGACACGTTTAGAACCTGAAAAACCACGTCCGGGAGAACACGCCCGTATTATTTTGGATTTGAAAATCCATCAAGGCTGGCACGTTTTTTCCGTAATTCCCGGCGAAGGTGATTTTGCCCCTATTCCCACCACACTGACTTTCGAAGATGAATCGCTGCTCCTGATAGGACCAGTCTACGAAAGTAATCCTATCACTGCGCCGGATCCTGTTCTGGACATGGTGTTGAGCTTTCATGAAGAGCAAGTCAGTCTGTTCCAAAACATCCAGATTCCGCAGGAAATAAGCGGAGGTACTGTTTGGAAAAACAGCGGAAATCTCAGTTATCAAGCCTGCAGTGACCGTGTTTGTCTGCCTCCCAAAACTGACAGGTTTTCCATCGAAATTCCGCTTGGAACAGGAGAGATACGTAACGAATACAAAATTCCGCAGTTTGCAGTTGATAATCCTCCGGAAGATATTTCTGAAATCGAAGCTGCACTCAAGGGTGGTTTTTGGAGTTTTATCGGTTTGGCTGTGATTGCAGGATTCTTGGCATTATTGACACCCTGCGTCTTTCCAATGATTCCGGTTACTGTCGCTTTTTTCACCAAACAGGGTGACGCAAGCCCCAGAGAAACATTGCGGCTGGCAGGTCTTTTTGGCGTGGGAATTGTGGGAACTTACACGGTTACCGGCATGCTGTTTTCTATGGTTTTAGGTGCAGCAGGTGCCGTACAGTTTGCTACTAACGGTTGGGTCAATTTAGCTATTGGCCTGATGTTTACTCTTTTTGCCTTCAGTATGATGGGTTTCATACAACTGAATGCGCCGGGAGGATTGGGAAATATTGCTGACCGCTGGTCCAGACATTTGAGTGGAACTGCAGGGGTGCTGGCCATGGGGCTGGCTTTCACGCTGACATCTTTCACCTGTACAGTTCAATTTGTAGGCACACTGCTGATCGCTGCTTCACAGGGCATGTGGTTTTGGCCCATTGTAGGAATGCTGGTTTTCTCAACGGTTTTTGCTTTCCCTTTTTTCCTGCTGGGAATTTTCCCGCGTCTTATCCAGTCGATGCAGTCCAAGTCCGGCAACTGGATGCTGCATCTAAAAATTATCCTTGGATTACTGGAACTAGCGGCGGCCTTTAAATTTTTCAGCAACTCAGATTTAGTCTGGCAACTGGGTATAATTGACAGGGATTTTGTGCTGGCTGCATGGGTCATACTGTGTACGATTGCAGCGCTCTTTCTGTTAGGCGGAATCAACATTCACCGTGTACGTGTTGAATTGACAGGCGGTAGCGGATTTGCGGCAGCCTTCCTGTTTGCCATGCTCGGTATTTATCTGCTGCGGGGGCTGGTAGGAGTACCGCTTAATCCATGGGTGGATACATACTTGCCGCCTGTGCTGCAAACATTTTCAGAATCCAGCTCCGGTTTTACAACAAGTTCTGAAACTTCCGGAGAAGTTAAGGCGCATGCTCTGCCGTGGCAAACTGATTTGCCTGCTGCTTTGAAACAGGCGAAAGCGGAAAACAAAAAAGTGTTTATTGACTTTACGGGATACACCTGTGTTAACTGCCGCTGGATGGAAAAAAACATTTTTTCTCATCCGGATGTGATGGCCCGTTTTCAGCAGAAATTTGTGCTGGTTCAGCTTTATACTGACGGTGGTGAAAAAGCGGGCGAGAACCAACGTATGCAAATCAGTAGATTCAAAACCGTCGCCCTTCCATTGTACGTGATTCTAGATGCAGATGATAATATGCTGGCCAAGCGTGCTGGAATTATAAAACCTGCAGAGAAATTTTTAGAATTTCTAAACTAATTTTCCCCCTTATCATAATAAACTGTGCGTTCTGAGATAAAATTATTCTTAACTCTTGGAGCAGTATTTTTCTTGAGTAGCTGTTCAGAACTTGGATTTTACTGGCAGGCTGCGTCCGGTCACCTCGAATTGCTGAACCATAAGCAGGACATTCAGGAATTGCTGGAATCACCTGAGACATCTGCTGAATTAAAACGAAAACTGAAACTGGTGGAAAGTGTCCGCACTTTTGCGAGCGGAAACATGGGGCTTCCGGACAATGCAGCTTACACAGCTTATGTTGATCTGGGACGTCCTTTTGTGACCATGGTTGTTACTGCAGCACAGCCTCTTGAGTTGAAAGCACAGCAATGGTGTTACTGGTTTGTCGGCTGTCAGGAATACCGCGGTTATTTTGATGAAGCAGATGCCGAAGCGTTCGCGTTGGAAATGAAAGAGCAGAAGCTGGATGTTTCAGTGGGAGGGGTAAGCGCATACTCTACTCTTGGTTGGCTCAATAAGCCCTGGCTGCCGAATTATTTTTCAGATCCAGTTCTGAGTACTTTTCTGCTGAAGCATGATGCTGAACTGATTGCGACACTGATCCACGAAATGGCGCATCAAATAGTTTATGTTAACAATGACACTGCCTTTAATGAATCATTCGCGGTTTTTGTGGAACAGGAAGGTCTGCGGCAATTTCTTGACGTAGCTGAAAATTCCACCTTTATAGCAGCTAAGGTGGAAAAAACCTATCAGTGGTATTTGAGTGCGCGTAAAGATCGCCGCCTCTTCCGGCAACTGGTTAATACAACTTTTGAAAAAATGGAAATCATGTTTGCGGAAAATTTTTCGGATACCGAAAAGCTGCAGAAAAAAGAGCAGTTATTCGCTGAACTGCATGAAAATTACGAGAACCGCAAAAAAGAATTTCAAGTGCTTTCCTATGACAACTGGTTTGATAAAAAGCTGAATAACTCACATTTGCTCGGTGTACAGCGCTACCATAGTCAGGTAGAAAAATTTGCTCTGCTTTTTGAAGAACAGGGACAACAGTGGCCGCAGTTTTTTGCAGCAGTCCGTAAACTGTCAAAACTCTAAAATTCAAAGGCTATGCTTTGAGTTTCAATTAAAGTGATTCAGCAAAGAATAACCAAATAAATCTCATCCAGCAAAGAATAATTTTCTCGACATAGGTAATCCAAGGGATTATACTTTTTGTATGCAAACTATCGTTGAATTGCCCGAATAAAGACGTCGTTCTGAAAAGAGATTAAGTGACGATGAAAATAGAAATATTGTTCATTATCTTGCAATACATCCTAAAGCTGGCGATGTAATGAAAGGACAAGTTGGAATTAGAAAACTACGCGGGGCCACAGAAGGCTCAGGGAAAAGTAGCGGTGTCAGAATTATCTATTATTTTCATAATGAGACCATACCATTGTTGTTACTGACCCTGTTTGGGAAGAATGAAAAAGCAAATTTATTAAAATCAGAACGAAATGAATTGGAAAAATTTGTACGTTTGTTGATTATAACTTATGGAGAAAACAATGAGCGAAGCATTCAATAGTATTAAACAAGGACTTTCAGAAGCCATTGAGTTTGCTAAAGGTAAAACAGGAAAAGCCATTGTTCACAATTTTGATGCTATTGATGTAAAAAAAATTAGAACTAATATGAGCATGAGCCAAACCGAATTTGCCTCATCCTTTGGAATCAGTCTCGGCACACTCCGGCATTGGGAAAGAGGAGACCGCAAACCACAAGGACCAGCATTGGTATTACTGAATATCGTTGCAAAAAAACCACAAGCAGTTCTGGAAGCACTTTCCCAATAAAAATAATAATGCCCACACTCGACTGGATCGGCAAAAAAGCCGTCGTAAATCATCACAAGGACGTGCCGTTTCACTTGCTCCGGTGTGATCCAGAATTGTCGGTGGGTGATCCGGAAAGCGGTAATTTGCTGGCTCTCAAAGCCTTGCTTCCGAAATATGCTGGAAAAGTCAAATGCGTCTATATTGATCCTCCGTACAACACCGGAAATGAAAAATGGGTTTACAACGACAACGTGAACAGCCCGGAAATCAAAACGTGGTGCACGAGTTGCCGAGTGGGAGCAGAACGGCTGAAACAAGAAAAGATTACGTTTTGCCAAATCCCTTATGAATTGAAGGTTCAGTAAATTTCCTACAAACTATATAAAATAAGGCCATATTTTGTCAAAATTAAGGAGAAGAAATGAATACAACAGCGATTATGAAAACTGAGATGACGAGGGAACTTGCTATGATCCCGGAAGATAAGCTCAATGAACTTCAGCACTTTTTAAAATCTTTGCTTTCTCAAACTGCACTGGAAAAGAGGACCGCTTCCAACTTAAGAGGCATTTGGAAACATCGGGGATTTGAAAAATTGAACATTGAAGCAGAGCTTCATAAAGCAAGAAATGAGTTGGGAGTACAGATTTTGAAAAGAGACATTTAATGAATTATTTATTGGATACGGTTGCTATTGTACGTCATCTTTCAGGGAACACAAAAATTGGTAAAAAAGCGGCAAAAATACTGAATTCGACCGATACCTCTGACCATACTTTGTTTTTGTCCACTGTCAGTTTGATGGAAATTCTTTATCTCTCTGAAAAACATCGAATCCCTATCACTTTGAAAGAAACACTGGACTCATTAAACACCTCCTCAATTTATCAAATTGTGAATTTGACTCCGGAAATTTTAATTGTTGCGGAAAAAGTAGCCTTTTTTGAACTCCATGATCGCTTAATTTTGGCTACCGCAAAATGGCTTGATGTTCCGATTATTTCCAGTGACAGGAGATTTGCCGAAGTTGAAGGATTGACTACTATTTGGGGATAAAATTTGGCAAATCAAGAACTATCAGCAATGGGCGTTAGACGCTTTGAGCGAGTATTTTCAAGAATACTTTCGCACCGGTGATGCCAATGTTTCGTTTTATTCCGTCACAGGCAAAACGCTCGGAATCAATAACCCGTATCACGAAGTCGACGAATTGCCGGGTTTGCTCTATGTTTGCCTGAGAATTCCGACAGGCGGAGGCAAAACGATTGTCGCTTGTCACAGCATCGAAGTCGCGGCCAACGAGTTGGCGCACAAAAGAGAATTGGAAGGCATTGATGTGAAGTGGAACGGGCGTATTTTCTTTCCATAGACAAAAATCCGGAAGAAGAAAAACTCACGCCTGCCGAAAAGAAAATCCCTTTCAAGGTTCCGTTGCTGGCAATCAAACAAGGTGATATTTTTGAGGCATTTGAAGAAACACATTTTTTGGATCATCATTGGGAACTCAGAAAGTGCGTGGCTTTGCTTTCCGAAAAAGGATATCCCAGTGCGAGACCGGATGCGGAATACGGTGCGTCGTCCTGGGCAATCCTTCTGGTTGCAAACCTCTACAGACAAATTTTATCCAGATTTTGTTTGCAAACTGAAAGACGATCGGGTGTTGGTAGTAGAGTATAAAGGCCAACTCATCGAAAGTAATCAAGACAGCCAAGAGAAACAAGCTCTGGGTGAACTGTGGGCCAAACGCAGCGGCGGCAAATGCCTGTTTGCGATGCCGAAGAACAAGGACTATGCGGCGGTTCAGAGGACGATTTAGTTCAAACAAGAAAATATTATATAAAATGTCCAACTCTATTTTTAATAATATACGTGTCATTCTGCTGGACCGTGACGG
>JABGPG010000285.1:11232-18972 GCA_018645085.1 Deltaproteobacteria bacterium | reverse complement strand
GGGTGCGGATGAGCTGCCTTACTCAATTCCGGATTTTGACTTTGATTATTCGCTCGTTGACCCAGGAGTTCCAGTAGGTTTCTGGCGTTCAGTTGGTAGTTCTCACAATGCCTTTTATACAGAAAGTGCCCTTGATGAAGCCGCACATGCAGCAAATCAAGATCCGTATGAATATCGCAGAAAACTGTTAATAAATGAACCACGTTTCCGTAAGGTCCTTGAAAAAGTGGCAGAAGACGCAAACTGGGAACGGAGTCTTCCGGATGGTCATGGACTTGGAATTGCGCTACATAAATCGTTTGGCAGCATCGTTGGAACTGTGCTGGAAATTTCAACTAATTCTTCCGGACTGCTGAAATTACACAAAGCGTGGATCACCATCGATTGCGGGAAAGTGGTCAATCCGGATACAGTACGTGCACAAATGGAAGGTGGTTTTATTTTTGGACTTTCAGCAGCACTAGGTGAAGAAATAAGTTTGAAAGACGGACAAGTCGAGCAGAGCAATTTTCACGATTATGCTATTTTACGGATGCAGGGTGTACCTGATATTTACGTGAGCATCATCGAAAATCAAGCACTGGACGATGACGAAATTGGAGGTGTTGGCGAACCAGCAGTTCCGCTTGCAGCACCAGTATTGGCAAATGCAATATTTGCTGTTACAGGCAAACGTTATCGTTATTTGCCGCTGAGCAAACACGCAATTAAATTGGGTTAATTTATGGTTGAATTTTACAGAAATGTTTCATATTGAAAGAGATAAAGAAAAGTGACTATTTTCATAAAATATTTTAAATATCTGTCTTGGATGTTTTTTGTTTTTTTCTACATGACAGAAACTGCCAGTGCACAAAAGTGGAAACTAAGAGCCCGTGAACATTTTGATACTGCAACCCTAAATTACGGAAACATAACCCAAAATGAAACGACTTCCGGAATTGGTCCAACAATTAATTTTTGGCGGGAAGAACCTTATGAAAACTCTTTTGGTTTGGCACTTGGTTTGATGTATATTGATTTTACTAGAGCATCCGCAAGCATCGGCAGAGGACAACGAATGGAGCTCTGGAAACTTGGACTGGAAGGCAAGCATGACCCATTTCAAGGTGACGGTGGACTTTTTTTCCGCTGGGGTCTTTCTAAAAATATATTAAAAACTAAAGGAACTTTGGGTGAGTTGAATGGTAAAGGAGGATATTTAGGTGTCGGCTGGGAATTTCCTTTTAAAATTCTAGGCTTAGCTTTTGAAATCGCCAAAAGACAAATCCGCTTTGAAAATAATCTTTCAATCGGAACCTCCAGCCCTTCAATAGGAGTTCATTTTTACAAAGATCTCTAACATGATGTTTTGAATAATTTAAAGAAACATTAAAAAGAAGTGCGGTCAATGACACGCACTTCCATTCTTCAAATTAGGCTAAAGCGCCATAAAACAAAGCCCCATGATGATCGTGGGAATAAGTGCGGATACCAACAGCTTTAACGGATTTACGCCATTCTCAAAAAAGCGTCCAAGTATAGACTGTCCCGCTGGGTTAGGAGCGTTCGCAATCACCGTCAATCCTCCACCGGTAACAGCCCCAGCTACAACCGCATATTTCGAAGCTTCGGCCAGGTTCGGCACCAATGTCGCGAGATAAGTAATCGCAGCATTGTCATTGACAGCAGTCAAGACTGTTGCAGTCAGCATCAAAGGTAATTCTGCAAGTGAACCCAGCACCGGAGCGATCCACCAGGCCTGAAGACCGCCGTGAGTTATCAAACCACCCAGGAAAAAGCCAACCATGATCGGCCCTCTGAGTTCAACCTTGTTCTGATGAGTCGCGGTGAGTGACATAAATCCCAGGAAGAAAAGCAGACCCGAGATGAACATGACAGGATAATGTGCATTAAAGACTGTCCAGGCCAGGAAAAAGAGATGAACCAGCGTGATCCACCAAGGTATTGAAGTTTCACGTTCGGCCCACATGGCTTCGAATTCTTCGTGACTCATCCGACCCGGTTTTAGTGTTTGCACTTCCGGGGTATCAAAATCAGCGCTTGCTGATACTTCATCCTGCTTGCCCATTTTGGCAAACTGACCACGAAAGACCATGTAGTAAAGCAAATTAGAAATGAGGATTCCCAAAGCTGCCTTCCAACCAAAATTAGCGGCCATAAAACCCATATCCCAATCCCAGGGCGCAGCAACCATCAGTACCGGCGGTGCCGCAAAATGTGTCAGTGTACCGCCGACTGAGATGTTGACAAAAAGCAGGCCAATCGTGGCATAGGCAAATCCGGAAGACGGCTTATACTTGTAAAATTGGTTGGCCAGTAAAAGTGCAGCAATCGTAATTGCAGCAGGTTCAGTGATGAATGAACCAAGCAGTGGAGCAATCAGCAGGATTGAGAACCACCAGGCAGCTTTACTGTGACCACCTAAACCTGCAGCAAGCCCCAGCAACTGTTCGGCAAACTTAACCACCGGCCTTGTGGATGCAATTGCCATGATAACCACTACAAACATCGGTTCAATGTAAACACGGTCATAAACCATATAATTCTTGAAAGTCGTCCAATCGAAAAAGCCGATAGTGACAAACAACAAAGCAATGACCCACATTCCAAAAACAACCTCTACTTCTCCAAGAAAGTGAAACAGCTCTGCTTTGAAGGGGATGTCGTGTTTAATTTCCTCTTCAGAGGCTCCGGCGGCCTTCATACGCTCGTCATGTTCTTCATGAATCAGATGAGCTTTGGCCGTAAGTTTGTTGGCCATAAATGTATGCAGGATAGCAATCAGAAAAATCAGTGAAGCGATTAGATTGAACGAATTGGCGCTTATGCGATGCGAAAGTATCGCGCCCACACTGCCGCCCACAGGATCACGATAGTTCTCAACACCGTGTATCTTGTCACAACCTACTTCAATAAACTTTGCTGAACCAAGATCTTCAGAGTAGCAACTGAGCGGGACAGGAAATGGAGCACGTTCATTTTGCCCTCCTACTGAAGAGTAGATGCTCGTACTAATTACAGCAAGAACTCCGAGCGTAAAAAACCATTTTGCAAATCGATACATATATTTCCTTCGTGTAGGGTTATTTCATCAAACTTAAAATTGGAACACCTATTCGCCTTTTGATTAAAACCAGCAGGCCGGAGAAGAGAAATGCAGAATGTGTTCCGAAATTCACTGGAAATTATTAAGCATCAGTCTGTAACTTCTACTCCTGAGTTTTGAGGCTGTTTTGGATCCTGAACATCCTGTGGAATACCCATAAAGACCAAACCCAAAATGATGGTAGGAATAAGAGCTCCCATAAGGAGTTTTGCGGGGTTTACTCCACCAGGAAAAAATTTTGACAAAATAGACTGCCCCGCCGGGTTTGGAGCATTGGCAATCACCGTTAATCCGCCACCAGTCACTGCACCTGCTACAACCGCATATTTTGCTGAAATGGAAAATTCAGGAACTAAGGTGCTCAGGAAGGTAATCGCTGCGTTATCATTGAATGCAGTCAGGACTGTTGCTGTCAGCATCAATGGTACATCTCCGAGTGAGCCCAGCACCGGTGCAATCCACCAGGCCTGCATTCCTCCATGGGTAACTAAACCTGCCAGAAAAAAACCTACCAGCAACGGTGATTTCAAGCTGATCTGACTTTGATGCGGTTTAGTTGCAATAGCAAAACCGAGGAAAAACAGGAAGCCTCCGATGAAAAGCGGTGGATAGTGTGCGTTTAAAACAGTCCAACCCATGAAGAGAATATGAACTAAAGTAATCCAGATCGGTACAGATTTTTCTTGCTGATCTACGGATTTGTCTGCTGAAACTTCTGTTACAGGAACAGAGGCTAACTGTGCAAATTCACGTTTAAAGGCCATGAAATACAGAATATTTGAAATAATAATTCCCAAAAATGCTTTCCAACCGAAATTCAAGGCCATAAAGGGCAGTGTCCATTCCCACTTTGCTGCCACCATCAATACCGGCGGTGCGGCAAAATGGGTGATTGTCCCTCCTACTGAAACATTGACGAAGAGAATCCCGATCGTAGCGTATGCAAGTTTGCTGGAAGGTTTAAGACGGTAGAACTGCTCTGCCAGTAGCATTGCTCCAATTGTCATTGCGGCTGGCTCAGTAATAAAAGAACCCAACAAGGGTGCTATCGTAAGAATTGAAAGCCACCAAGCACCTGGGGAGTGTTTCCCCAAGGCAGCAAATTTGCCCATTATTTGTTCAGCAAACAGCATAATTGGACGCGTTGAGGCCAGTGCCATAATCACCACCACAAACATAGGTTCGGTAAAATTAACCGTGTGTGCGATGTAATTCTTAAAAGTGTTCCAGTCATAAAATGAAATGGTTACTGCAGCAAGGGCCAGAACCCAAATCCCAAAAATAGCTTCAACCTCTCCAAAGAAATGAAGTATCTCTGTAAAGAAAGGTGTATTATGCTCAATCTCTTCTTCAGATTTCCCTTCCGCTCTCATTTTAGCTGCATGCTTTTGTTCCAGTTTTCTGGCTATCAGCGTAATTTTTGCCGCAAAAAACGTATGCAGAATTGCAAATAAAAATATGAGAGAAGCCCAGAAATTAAAGGGAGTCTGCCCTATCCGGTTTGTTAAGACAACCATGATATCACCACTTTTAATTAAGTCCGCGTCTCCATAAGTATCAAGTGGAGTTGGGAAGGGCAGGGATTCAACCGGACCTTCACCCGCAAAAGCAATTATTGACAGTCCTCCCAAAAAGATAAGTCCTAGACAATATTTTCGTACATGTTTCATTCAGCAATACCTGTGATAATAAAAAATATTAAAGCGTAAATTATATAATATATCTGTCTGTTTTTGCCATCACTGCAAAGTTAAAAAGCAAAACCAACAAAAAATAAGGCACTAATTTGACGTGATTTTATTTGATAATTCTGCAATAATATGCGATCAACTTCAAAACTTTTATTACTTTTTTATAAATATGGCAAAAAAAACAAAACAAAAAAAATCAGGCATGCTTAAGCGTCAACAGCAAAAGCGTCAAAAAAAAATGATCCGTCGGCGTCTGGCAATGCCTAAGAGGGTTGCTCAACAGCCAGGTTCCTCCGAACAACTCGAACAACTTTTAAGTACTTTGCCTACTCTTGCATTTGAACCAGAACTGTCTGATTTGAGGATGAACAAGACAGAACTCAAGACTCTGCTTGATAGTGATAGTACGGAAGTAGATATTCTGATGGAGTTGCTGACTGAAGACTTTATTGCTGATCTTGACCAGAGACTTGCTCAGTTGGAAGAAGCAAATTCCGAGAAGTCAATTAAATCTGTTTTGTCAAAAGCAACACGTCATCAAATTGCGAACAGTGAAAAAATTCCCTATCTTTCAAATCCTGTCCTCATTGCAATTTTCCTGAAAACACGTGCGACTGTTGATGGTTTAGAGTTGGATCTTGCAGCTTTGCCTGCAGCAATGGAAGAGTTTGATAAGCGCAATCACGAATTTATTCAGGAACTTACCGACAAAATAGAAGCTTCCGAAAAAATGGAGTCAGTTACGGAAACTGAAGAAGATCTGCAGGAGGATGAGCAGTTGGAAGAACGTATTCCGGCGATTGATGAGGACATTTATAAAAAGTACCTTAAACTTGTTCCTACAAAAAAACAGGAACAAGTCGAGGAAGACCTTGAAGTATTCCTGGTAGACTATCAACCACCGCCTGTTGCTGAATGGGACTTGAAGTTAGTTAAACGTTTTATGAGCAAATGGTTCATAGAAAATGCAAATCCACTGGAAGAAGATTTGGACAGTATGCGGGAATCGCTTTTGATCCTGTTTGAATTTCTTGCAGCAGAGAAACTGCTTCCGGACACTTTACTTGCTCCGGCAACAAAGTATCTGCAAAGTAAGTAAAAACTTGTTCTGCAGAAATGAGACCTTGGTTTCTTTGTTTTATTTAAGAAAAGATGAACCAGAAGAATTATGTCCAAAATATTGGAAACCGAACTAAACAAGGAACCTTTTCATATTTTGGTTTTAGATGATGAGCACAGTATCCGCTGGGTTTTGGAGCGTACACTAACTCAGGCAGGGTATATTCCTCATTTGGCAACAGATGCACCGGAAGCCCGGCAACTGCTCCGCAAACATGCAATTCGGCTGGCTCTTGTTGACATAAATCTTCCCGGACTTGACGGACTTTCATTCACACGGGAAATATTGCAGGAGTATCCGTACCTGTTGACCATCGTAATGACTGGACAGAGTACGATGTACAACACGGTTGAAGCTATGAAAGCCGGGGCTTTTGATTATGTGGCGAAACCTTTCAATATTGATGAAATTGAAGAACTGGTAAAAAGCGCACTGAGAGTACCGCTACTCACTTCGGAAAGTAACGGACTCAAAAAAGTTAAAGTTGCAAACGATTTGCTGACCGGACAAAGCAAAGTCATGCGCGATCTCTATAAGGCAATTGGACGAGTCGCGGCAACAGATTTGACAGTTCTCATCCAAGGTGAAAGCGGAACTGGTAAGGAACTGATTGCACGTTCCATTCACCAGCACTCTTTACGTGACAGCCAGCCTTTTGTTGCAATTAACTGCGCGGCGATACCATCAGAACTGATGGAGTCAGAATTGTTTGGACACGAAAAAGGTGCTTTTACCGGTGCAACCGAACGTAAGCGTGGTAAGCTTGAACTCGCGAGTCAGGGTACGTTGTTTCTGGACGAGATCGGTGATATGCCGATGAGACTGCAGAGTAAGTTGCTGAGAGTTCTTCAGGAAAAACAATTTGAACGACTGGGTGGACACGAACTGATCACAACTGATATGCGTGTGATTGCTGCTACACACCAGAATCTGGAAAATTTGATTAACAAATCTCAGTTCCGCAAAGATCTTTATTACAGGTTGAATGTGTTTCCAGTCGACATTGCGCCTTTACGGGAACGTAGGGAAGATATTCCTGTACTGGTTGATCATTTCTTGCAAAAAGGCAGTAAGGAAATGGCAGTTGGGCGTAAAGCAGTTGCGCCTGATGCGTTAAATGTGCTGGCTCGTTTCGGCTGGCCGGGAAATATTCGTGAGTTGGAAAATACGGTCAAGAGCTTGATGATCACCAATGTAACCGGTACAATTACCTTGGACTCTTTACCAAAAAATCTGTTCAAAAGTCTTCCGTTAGCAGACTCAGAGGAAACTCTGGAAGATCTTGCTGAACGCAAACTGGAAATACTGGTAAGAGATGCGGTTGAGTTAGACAAAGATTCCCTAATGGCGGACGTGCTACCTCAACTTGAGAGGCCTCTATTGAGATTGCTGCTGGAAAAAACAAAGTGGAACCAGCAAAAATCAGCAAAAATATTAGGTATAAACAGAAATACCTTACGTAAGAAAATAGAAACTCTTGGACTTAAAAATCAAAGAGGCTTACAAAAATGAAGAGTGGAATTTCTGCTGCAATGTTCGAGCAGGTTTGCGAAGTTATCAGGGAACGCAAACAAAGTTCGCCTGAGAAATCATATGTTGCTTCTTTGATGACTAAAGGTACTGATGCTATTTTGAAAAAAATAGGTGAAGAATCCGCTGAAGTTATCATCGCAGCAAAAAACAAAAACAGGGAAGAGCAGATTCATGAAATCACTGACCTCTGGTTTCACTTGCTCGTCCTTCTGGTAGATCAGGGACTGACACTAGAAGACATCTCAAAAGAATTTGAAAAACGTTTTGGTCAATCCGGCTTGGAAGAA
>JABGPG010000285.1:0-11132 GCA_018645085.1 Deltaproteobacteria bacterium | reverse complement strand
AGAAGACATCTCAAAAGAATTTGAAAAACGTTTTGGTCAATCCGGCTTGGAAGAAAAAGCACAACGCCAATAAATCAACATATAACACACAAAATCAACAATGCCTACCCTAACTAAAACAAAAGCAGCACCGGCAAAAACGGCTCAGTCTAAGGTTGAGTCAATGTTTCTACCGTTTAAAATTAACGGAGTACAGTTCCGGAACCGTATCCTTGCTCCGCCGACTGTGGACGATCACGCAGATGTGGAAGGCAAGGTAACTCCTGCACTCATCAAACATTACCGTACCTTAGCCCGTCAGGGAGTCGGTACGATCATTGTTGAATCTGCATATGTAACAAAGCAGGGACGGAGTCATGTAAACCAGTTGGGAATCTCAGAAGAAGAACATCTTGAAGGCCTGGAAAATCTGGCCCGCGGAGTTAAAAAAGAAGGAGCCGCTATCGGAATCCGTATCAGTCATGCAGGCGCACAGACTTCTGAAAGTGCCTGCGGTGAACAGCCGGTCGGCCCATCAGTTTTGAACTTTGGACGTGATTTTGACGTCAGCCGTGAGTTTGATCAAGGTGATGTTGAAGAGATTATCTTGAATTATGTTCATGCAGCAGAACGTGCGGAAGAAGTCGGAATGGATTTCATCGAAATAAACGGTACTGAACAGCAACTGCTGGATCAATGTTGTTGTGTCAAACTTAATTCCCGCGTGGACGAATATGGTTCTGCGAAGATTGAAACACGTATGCAATTGGCATTGCAAGTTGTCAGCGCCATCAAGAATCGTGAATCGGTCAAAATACCAATTAGTTATTACTTTTCGATTTTTGACAAAATTGAAGATGGATTCAAACCTAAAGATCTTAAAAGCATGTTAAAACTACTGGAAGACGCAGGAGTTGATTTTTTCCATCCTCTGGCAGTACATGCAATGAACAAGTGTTTTGAAAACAAAGAACCACTCTGTCAATGGAGTGCAAAATATACTGACATACCATTGATAATTAACGGTAACATCAAGTCTCCGCAATTGCTTGATGAAGCAGCAACAATGGGATGTGCTGACTGGTTTGCAATGGATCAAAGTATTTTTGAGCGACTGCAGTGGTATCAGTTCCTCAAAAGAAAAATCAGCCAATAAAACTTTAATAAAGCAGAAAAATGTCACGATCTATTGTTAACACATCTAAGGCACCCGCGCCATTAGGACCATATTCACAGGCAGTTCGCTGCGGAAACATGCTCTTTGTTTCAGGACAAATTGCGCTTGATCCAGAAAATGGAGAACTGGTACTGAGTTCATTTGCAGAACAATGCCATAGAGTACTTTTGAATCTGAAAATAATCCTGGAAGCAGGAGGTTCTGCTTTGGAAAATGTGCTGAAAGTTACAATTTATATGGAAAATTTAGCACAATTTAATGAATTAAATGAAATATACTCTGAATATTTCGGTGCTGCTAAACCTGCACGTGCATGTGTAGAAGTCAGTGCTTTACCAAAAGGTGTCGCTGTTGAAATGGATGCAATCGCAGAAATTTCTTCAGGGGACTAATCTTCATCAACAATCAAAATAGTTAAACAAATGTCAGTCTTAAATGTAGCTATTGCCGGATTCGGCACAATCGGTAGTGGTGTCGCGCATGTATTAGCACAGCACAGTGAACATCCTGATGCAAAAATAAATCTCGCAGGAATACTGGAACGTGATACTCAGGGGAAATATGTCCAATCGTGGTTTGAAAAAAATCCGGAATTGTTTTACGAAAGCCCGGAACAACTTCTTGAGGATCCAGAAGTTGATGTGATAGTCGAGACAATCGGCGGTAGCGGATTTGCACGTGAACTGATCACCAAAGCTTTGCAAAACGGTAAACATGTGATTACTGCGAATAAAGATTTGATTGCAGTACACGGTGCGGAACTGATGGAGGTCGCGCGGAAAAACGGACGTCACCTGCTCTTCGAAGCTGCTGTAGCAGGTGCGATTCCGGTTTTGCGTTTACTTAAAGATTATTTACAGGTTCAGGATATTCAGGGAATCCGTGCAATTCTAAATGGTACAACAAACTACATTCTCAGTGAAATGGAAAGCAATGATCTTTCTTTTGAGCAAGCTCTTTCACAGGCACAGGATTTAGGATTTGCGGAACAGGATCCTACCAACGATATTAAAGGGATTGATGCACGTTACAAACTGGTAATTCTGACTTATTTAATTACCGGACAGTGGTTTACACCGGAGCAAATCACTTTGGAAGGTATCGATCATTTGGAACTGGCGGATTTTGAATATGCTGAACGAATGGGACGGAGGATTAAATTAATCGCAACTCTACGACTTAGTGCACAAGGGGTTCAGGTTTATGTTTTGCCGCTCATGATTGAAAAAGATGATATCCTCGCAAAAATTGCTGGTTCAACAAACGCTGTTACACTCACAGGAAAATATGCGGAAGACATCACGCTCATCGGTAAAGGTGCCGGCAGCCTCCCGACTGCGTCTGCGATTGTTGCTGACCTGAATAAAGTTCAAAGTCATCCGGAACCTTTTGCGCCACCTCCTGTTTCCAGAGAATTAGCAATAGAATCGATGGATGATATAAGTTTTCGCCACACTCTACGTTTTGAAGTTCGGGACCATCCTGGAATATTTGGTCACTATGGTAAAATTTTTGAACGGCTTTCTATTAATATTTATGCCCTTGAGCAGTTACCTCAGTATCACAGAATTGGTAAAGAAGGTGAGGAAACTGTGATTTTCACTTTGACTCTCCAGAACTGTAAAGAAGGCCTCGTACAAGAAGCTCTTAAGGAAATTAATCAGGCAGACTACATGTTGAAACCAGTCGTCCTCCTCAGAGAAATAGTCTGAAGTTGATATTTGGCAAATCGTCAGTATTCAACTGACAAAAGACTCTCGTCAATAAAGTAATGTTCAAATTTTTCAACACATACCGTCTGCAGTTTTTCATCATTGCCACCTTCATCGGTCTGTTTATGCTGATGTCTCAAACACATAGCAATGAAGGGACATCACGTTTTCAGTCGGTCGTACAAACTATAACCTACCCGCTGCAGGCATCTGTAAACTCAATTGCATCCACTTTCAAAAATCTCTGGTATTCTTACATATCACTGATTGATGTAAATGAAGAAAATAAGCTTCTCCGTCAGCAACTCCTTGATATGGAGGAGAAGATGAATCAACACATTGAGAATTCAGTCCAGTTTTTACGTTTGAGGAATCAACTGCTCTTTGCCAGTAAAAAAATCACAGAGAAAATATTTGCAGAAATTATTGGAGAATCTGCCGATAATAACCACGATATTAGTTTGATCAACCGCGGCAGCAATCAACTGGTACAGCGGAACTATGTTGTTCTACGCAAAGAGGGCTTAGTGGGACGTATTCAGTCTGTCTCTCCATTTCAGTCTTCAGTACAATTAATAACAGATCACCGCAGTCGCGTTTCCGCCTTGATTCAACGCAACCGGATTCGGGGGCTGATTTATGGAACACACGAAGGTTTGGAAATGCGGCAAATAAATCAGCACGCAAATATTAAAATCGGTGACCGTATCATTTCCAGTGGACTTGGCGGACTTTATCCTAAAGGATTGCTGATAGGCTGGGTTAAAGAAATTCGTCATCAAAAGCATGAATTGTTTAAAACAGCAATTTTGGACAGTGCAGTAGATTTTAAGCAAATTGAAGAAGTGTTTGTCATCGTCCCTTCTAAAACAGATTCACACTTGTTTATTGATTGATGCGTATATTTCTGCTTGCTTTGGGTTTGATGTTGATTGGCCTCTGGCTGAACATTGTTTTCAATACTTATGTTCAAATTGGAGGATTAAAAATTAACTGGATACTGATGTTCATGCTAATCCTGACTTTCCGTCATTCAAAGTTAGTAATTGCATTCGTCGGCATCCTGGCTGGTCTGATGATGGACGCGCTTTCACATGGAATCATGGGGCTTTACGGGACATCATTTTTTCTGACATTATTACTTATCAGTCAGGTGAATAAATTATTTTACGCAAATACTTTTTTTGCAATCAGTCTGGCAGTCTTCAGTATGTCGATTTTTGAAGGTTGGATTTCTCTCTCAATTTTAGACATGTTCGAACCAGGACTTGAGCTATCCAGCAAGATGCTGACTTCAACTCTTCCACTTGCGCTTCTGCAGGGATTAATTACTCCAATAATTCTTCAATTTGTAATTTGGGGAGAGAATCTTTTCTTGAGGGATGTTGCGTGAAACCGGATACGCTGGAATTTGAAGAACTTGACCGGATTCGGATTCGCCTGATAATTTTGGGTGGAGTCGTAATCCTGATTTTTTCTTTGCTCGCGTCCCGTCTCTGGTACCTGCAAATTACGGAGGGTCAAAAATACACAGAATTTTCTCAGGGCAACCGTATCCGTCTAGTTGCGGAACCGGCTTTACGTGGAATCATCTACGACAGAAACGGAGTTATCCTCGCTGAAAATCGACCTGCTTACCAACTGCAGTTGATCAGAGAAGACACACCGGATTTGGAAAGTACTTTGGGGCAAGTGTCGCAAGCGCTCAACCTACCCTTTGCTGAACTGAACGAAAAAATAAAGGCTAGCCACGATTTAGCACAGTTTAAACCAATTATTCTGGTAGATGACCTGGAATACGAAAAAGCCATGTATTTGGAAACATTTCAGGATGATTTCCCCGGTGTATCGATTGTAGTTCAACCACGTAGATTTTATCCTAAAAATAACCTGGCGGCGCATCTGATTGGTTATGTCGGAATTGTTCAAGAAGACTGGAAAGAACTGCCTGAAGAGAAACGCAGCTCCAGCCAGATCGTCGGTCACTCCGGGATTGAACTGCTGGAAAATGATTACATGATCGGACTCGATGGTGGTAGACAGGCAGAAGTTGATCATATGGGCAGGGTGATTCAGGTATTAGGAAAGCCTGTCGCATCAGTTCCTGGAGAAGATATCTCTTTAAACCTTGATATACGCCTCCAAAAAGTTGCAACAGAAGCCATGCAGGGTCAAAGCGGTGCAGTGATAGTCATGAACCCCAAGACTGGAGAAATACTGGCTATGGCCAGTTTCCCGGACTTTGACCCTAACTTATTTTCCGGTGGAATTGATCAAAAAAACTGGAATCGTCTCTTAGCTAATCCTGAACACCCTCTGGAAAACAAAGCTATTCAGGGTTTATATGCTCCAGGTTCAATTTTTAAAGTAGTCACAGCATACGCAGGACTTGCTCAAGGTGTTATTACTCCGCAAACTGAGCGTGTCTGCAACGGTTATTATTTCATTAAAGGACGAAGTGCTCCATTTAAATGCTGGAAGGAAGGCGGTCATGGTAAAGTCAATCTGATAGACGCTATTAAGGGTTCTTGCAATGTTTACTTCTATAATACCGGTGTGGGAGTGGGAGTGGATGCAATCCATAAATATGCTAACCTGTTTGGACTGGGCAAAATAACCGGCGTAGGGCTCCAGAATGAAAAAGCAGGCTTAATTCCCAGTAGTAAATGGAAAAAAAGAATCTTCAAAGAACCATGGTATAGAGGTGAAACACCGTCTGCAGCAATCGGTCAGGGCTATATTACCACAACCCCTTTGCAGGTAATCAATATGATAAACATCCTTGCAAATGACGGTTTGTGGATGCCGCCCAGTCTTTTTAAAGATCAGCAAGGTCTTCAACCTCAGCAAATTCCTTTAAAAGATGAATATTTAAGTTTGATCCGCGAGGGCATGGTTGCAGTAGTTAACTCTGAAGGCGGTACTGCAAAAAAAGTTCAATTTGAAGAATTTACTGTTGCCGGTAAAACTGCGACTTCACAAGTCATCAGCAACAAGACACTTGAGACGTTGGATGATGAAGCAAAAGCCAGCAAAATTTTTCAGAACCATGCGTGGTTTGTGGCTTTTGGACCTGCGGAAGATCCGGAAATTTCGGTTTTAGCACTTGTCGAACACGGCGGCGGTGGATCGAAAGCAGCTGCTCCGGTTGTACGTAAAATACTGAGTTACTACATCGATAATATATACCAGCCCAAAACTGAAGAAACTCTGCAAAACAACGTTGAATTAAAAAACCGTAAATTCAGTGATCGCCTTAATACGGCTTTCTATTAAAATATACAATTCCGGCAGGTCGCTGACAATACTAAAGCTGCCTCAAACTTTTAAAAATAAACTATTTTAAACTCGCTGATAATGTCCAAGTTTTTACAACATAGACCTTTTTGTCTGGCCTCTTCTTCACCACGACGCCAGATGTTGCTGAAAAAGTACGGTCTCAAATTCGTGTGTCACTCTCCAAAAATTGATGAAACTCCACTTAAAAATGAAGCAGCAAAAAGCTTTGTTAAACGGATGTCCCGCGAAAAAGCAAATGCAGTGCAGAGTGCCTTCCCTGAACTGCCACATGATGTGATCATTCTCGCAGGTGATACAATTGTGTTTTTTGACGATAACATCCTCGGAAAACCGGAAAATGCAGAACACGCATATTCCATGCTTGAACAATTGAGTGGACAGACTCATCAGGTTTTTTCCGGTTATTCAATTTTAAATAAAGATTCTGCAGAAGATATTACAGCAGTTATCTGTACTGAAGTCCGTTTTCAAGAACTTAGTGATGAAATGCTTGAATGGTACGTCAATTCCGGGGAAGCTTTTGGCAAAGCAGGTGCTTATTCAATTCAGGGTTTAGGCTCAATTTTGGTAGAATCAATCAGTGGATCCTACAACAATGTGGTTGGTTTTCCGATCGAACGTATCATTCCTCATTTGATAGAAAACAGCTGGGTCTCCTTTGCAGAACAAGAAAAAATGGAGGTTTCAGCATGAAACAGTTTTTAATCACATTCGTTTTTGCACTCATTATTATCCCTGCAACATTATCTGCGTTTGAACTGGAAAACCGTATCCCTGCTTCAGTCTGGGAACTGGAAATGCGTTTTCAGTATACTCCTGCTTACAGCCGTGCATTTAACGGTTACGGTCAAGAAGCGCCTTTACAGCAGCTCATGCTCTGGGATCGGGATTGGCGTGATTCTGTTGAAGGTGAATTGCAGCGGCAGGAGCAGCGCTTAGAATTTAGCATAGCGTACGGTTTGAGTGAAATATGGATGATAGAGGCAACTGTTCCTTTGGTACAAAGAAAACAAACCTCTACGCTAAATTTTGCATCCGCGACTTCAAGTCAGCAGATAGTGCTCGACAATTTAGCATCCGAAACTCAAAGTGGACCTGGTGACATCAGTGTGCAAATAGCGAAAGACTTGAGTGCAACAACCACGTGGTATAACCGTGGCGGATTTACGTTACGTTTACCGACAGGCACTTCAGGAACACCGCGTGGAATTGCCGCGAATGCAATCGGTGAAGGACACAGTTCCGTGGGTGGATTTTTCCACTTTAACTGGTTTCCGCTGACTCACGGCCTCAGAAATGGAATCCGTTTAGCCGCTTCAAATGAGCTGGTCACTAAACGTGAAACACTGGAAGGAGAAGAAGTTTATTACTCTGCAGGTCACCGCGCAGAGATCTTTTACAACTGGAGTATTGAGCGTCAAAATATTTTTGCCGGAACAGAATTCCATTATTTTCAACAGTCTGAAAGCAAACTGCCGATTGGAAAATCAAATGCTGCTTTTCTGAAAGAAATCAGTTTTGAGTTCGGTTATGGTAACTTGAGTGAACTTGAGCAAAAATCTTTGTCCGTTCCATGGCAAGTACGTTTGGGTTATACACGTCCTCTTGCAGGTCAAAATACACCTGTTGCTAACCGCTTGGAATTGAGTTCCACTTTTTATTTCTAAGCTGTCGAAATAGCTGTAATTAAAACTACTCTTCTCATATTTAGCTGAAATTATAACGTGAATTTAGCAGAATTGAATCAAAGCGATAGTGAGCAGGCCGGTATTGAGCTGCTTAAATGTTGCGGTTCCAGCAAATGGGTCAAAAATATTTTAGCAGCGCGGCCGTTCTCTTCAGCAGCCAAGTTGCACGTACAGGCAGAGAAAATATGGCTGGAATTAGCTAAAGATGATTATTTGGAAGCATTTGCGGCTCATCCGAAAATAGGCGAAAGTAAAACTCCGGAAAAAGCGAAAAATACTGAAAGTTGGACCAGTAAAGAGCAAGCAGGAATGCTGAATGCTGCTGATCCGCTCAAACTTGAACTGGAACAGCAAAACCGGAAATATGAGAAAAAATTCGGTTATATTTTTATCGTTTGTGCAACAGGAAAAAGTGCTGAGGAAATGCTGAGTTTGCTGCAGCAACGGCTGGAAAATATTCCATTGATCGAACTAAGAATTGCCGCCTCGGAGCAAAATAAAATTACAAATTTACGGTTAAAAAAAATGCTGGCTGACCTGTAATTTTCTAAGCTGCGAAGTTGAACTTTACTGACTTCAGTTAACTTCCACGATAAGTACTGTAAGCAAACGGGCTCAGCAATAACGGGATGTGATAATGCTGTTCCGGATGATTCAGCAAAAAACGAATTTCAATTTCTGGATAAAAAAACGAAATCCCCTGCTTTTCAAAATAAGGAGCAGTCACAAAAATCATTTGATAAACTCCGCAATCCAACACATCTTCTTCCGCAAGCAAATTCGCGATTCGGCCGTCATTATCTGTCGTTCCGGACGATAACTCCTGCCAGCTTCCGTCACTTTTCTGTTGCTCTAAACGTACCAGAATATTTGCTCCCGGACAGCCTTGAGAAGTATCCAGTACATGGGTGGTGATCGGACTCATTGCTAACTCCTTTAAATTCGTTTTGATAAATGCTTGCCAAATGATCTAATCACCACAGCGGATACTGAGAACACAGAGGGCTGTTTTTAATTTTTTCTGTGTCCCTTGTGGCAAATAATTATGTTTTAGGATTTGGCTCACAGTTTTTAATTCACTCTATGGATGCACCTTCCTCTATCCATCGTCCAAGAATAATCCGTTCCTCAACAGTGATCCCTGTTTTATTGCCGAGAGGCATAGCCAACGTGGTCACTGCCTGAGTTTTTATGAGAGAGGCCAGAGCCTTAACCCGTTTGTCATTGTCAAACATAATGCCTTTGGGCGCAGTTTTGAAAACCTCATCGGTAGGTGTTGTTGAGTGACAACTTAGACAGCGCTGATCCAGAATGGTACGCACAAGTGCAAATGGAATATGCTCTGTTCCAAATGTAACTGTGTCAGCAGAATTCGTAATCGAATCTGCCGGTTTGGTCACAAAGATAAGTGCAAAAATAGCAGCCATCGCAACCGGCAAAATCCAAATATTCAAATGGCCTTTATTCTTGAGATTGAAAAAATGTCTTACCGTGGCGCCAATCACGATGATTGCGACTAAGATCAGCCAATTCATTTGATGCGCAAAAGTGTTTGGAAAATGGTTGCTGATCATAATAAACACAACCGGCAGTGTCATGTAATTATTATGAATAGAGCGCTGCTTAGCTTTTATTCCCAGGGACGCTTCCGGACTTTTACCAGCTTTGACAGCATCCACCAGTTTTGTTTGCGATGGAATAATCCGCCGCCAGACATTTCCCACCATCAAGGTTCCCATCACTGCACCAACATGGATGTAAGCAGCACGTGAACCGAACCATTGATGAAACCACCAAATTACTCCGAACAAAAGCAAAAATGAAATAACCACTGGAAACCAGCCTTTCTCGCCCAACGAAGAAGCCCAGAGAAAATCATAAACCAGCCATGCCGCCAGAATTGTTCCTAAACTTATACTGACCGCCATCCAGTAACTTAAATCCGCGATTTGAGAATCAATCAAATAAACTCCGGAACCCGTGTAATAGACAATTCCGAGCAGGAAAATTCCGCTGATCCAGGTGGAGTAGGCCTCCCATTTAAACCAATGTAGAACCCTCGGTATTTCGGACGGCGAAATCATTGTTTTTTCCAATTGATAAAATCCGCCGCTGTGTATCATCCATAATTCACCCTCAACTTTCGGTTCAGGATTTTCTGGAGGTGTGAGTTGGCTGTCCAGCCAATTGAAAAAAAATGAGGCGCCAATCCAGGCAATTCCTGTGATCACATGAATCCAGCGGACAACCAGATTTAACCATTCGATAATGTATGAGTCCATAAAATCAATGAGGGTCTAGATTTTTAGTTATAATTTTCTTAAAATAAAGGTTAGTATTATTTGAAAAATATAGCCATTTTTTTTTAGAAAACTCATGGAATATTATCCCCGGGACATTATCGGTTACGGTCAAAATCCTCCACATCCGCAGTGGCCGGCGAAAGCCAGGATTGCCGTTCAATTTGTGATAAATTACGAAGAAGGCGCTGAGAACTGTATTCTGCACGGTGATCCTGCGTCAGAAACATTTCTTTCGGAAATTATTGGTGCACCGCCTTTTGTCGGAGCACGCCACATGAGCATGGAGTCTCTTTATGAATATGGAAGCCGAGCCGGATTTTGGCGCTTACATCGGCTTTTCACCCGGATGAATATTCCAGTAACAATTTTCGGAGTAGCGATGGCATTGGAGCGTAATCCGGAAGCAGTAGAAGCCATGCTGAAAGCGGATTGGGAAATTGCTTCTCACGGTTATCGCTGGATTGATTATAAAGATATTCCGGAAGACATCGAACGTGAACACATTGACAAAGCCATTGAAATTCATACGCGTGTTACCGGCAACCGACCCTTGGGCTGGTATACAGGCCGAACCAGTGTCAACACTCAACGTTTGGTGCAAGAAGCCGGAGGCTTTTTATACGATGCGGATTCATATGCAGACGATTTGCCATACTGGGTAGAAACTCCTGTAGGCGAACCGCATCTGGTAGTTCCCTACACCCTGGACACCAACGATATGCGCTTTGCTGCACCACAGGGTTTTAATTCCGGAGAACAGTTTTTTTGCTATCTTCGGGATGCCTTCGATGTGTTATATGCAGAGGGCGAAGCCACACCGAAAATGTTGAGTATCGGTTTGCACTGCCGGATCATTGGTCGACCAGGACGAATTGCCTCTCTGGAAAAATTTATTGCTCATGTACAAAGTCATGCAGATGTCTGGCTCTGCCGTAGAATTGACATTGCACAGCACTGGCACAAAAACCATCAA
>JABGPG010000209.1:6719-19141 GCA_018645085.1 Deltaproteobacteria bacterium | reverse complement strand
CCATAACTGCCGTCACTCGGAATTGCTGTGCTGAACCAGTCACCTTCCGGAGTTGGAGCATTGATTCTTGTGACAGTATCCAGCGCGGCGTTTGCGGCGGATGCAGCTGATGAAGCACCGCGGGCTTTAATAATTGCGGATCCACGTTGCTGCACAGTTTTGATGAATTCGCCTTGCAGCCACTCTTCGTCATTGATGACTTCCGGAGCAGCTTTGCCGTTAATTTTTGCATTATAGAAATCCGGATATTGTGTAGCACTGTGATTGCCCCAGATTGTCAGATTGCTAACGTCACGAACAGCAGTTCCGGCTTTTGCGGCTAACTGACTTTTGGCTCGGTTTTCATCGAGAGCAGTCATCGCGAACCAGCGGTCACGTGAAATCCGTGGCGCATTATTCATCGCAATCAGGCAGTTTGTATTGCAGGGATTTCCGACCACCACAATTCGTGCGTTGTCTCCTGCGTTGTCGTTGATGGCCTTGCCCTGTCCAACGAAAATTCCACCGTTTACACGGAGTAGATCATTACGCTCCATGCCGTCTTTTCTTGGTACAGAACCTACCAGCAGTCCCCAGTCAATATCCTTGAAAGCAACATTTGGATCTGAAGTGGTGACGATCTTATTCAGTAAAGGAAAAGCGCAATCATCGAGTTCCATTTTGACACCTTCCAGCGCCGGCAGAGCGTGTTCCAATTCGAGCAACTGCAGTTCAACCGCAGTGTCCGGTCCAAAAACACTTCCGGATGCGAGCCTGAAGAGCATTGCATATCCTATTTGTCCGGCAGCACCGGTAACAGCAACTTTTACAGTTTTCATAAGATCTCCTTTTTTATCGAATTAGTATTAATAAGATTATCAGTTGGTTTGTAAACTTCTCCTGCGAAATTCAAAGGTGAGTTTTGCAGTTTAAGGATAAAAATGGAGCCTCAGCAGGCTGCTCCATCATAATTTTGCTCAACCACTAAATGCGGAAATTGCGGCATTCAGAGTTGCGCTGGGTCTCATGGCGGCAGTGACTTTTGTTTCATCAGGATGATAGTAACCTCCCAAATCAAGCCCATTGCCTTGAGCTGCATTCAATTCATCAACTATTCCTGCTTCGTTTTCACTAAGCGTTTTTGCCAGTCCGGAGAAACGCTGCTGAAGCACAGAGTCTTCTGTTTGAGCTGCTAGAGCCTGCGCCCAGTACAGGGCGAGGTAAAAGTGACTTCCCCGATTATCCAGTTCATGAACCTTACGTGACGGCGATTTGTTGTGCGTTAAAAACTCTTCGTTCGCCTGATTGAGGGTTTTTGCTAAAACAGCGGCTTTGGGATTGTCTGTTGTACGGGCAAGATGATTCAGTGACTCTGCCAACGCCAGAAATTCTCCCAGGGAATCCCAGCGTAAATGTGCTTCTTTTACGAACTGCTGAACATGTTTTGGCGCAGATCCGCCTGCTCCGGTTTCAAACAAACCACCACCTTTCATCAGCGGTACTATGGACAGCATCTTCGCGCTTGTGCCCAGTTCAATTATTGGGTAAAGATCAGTATTAAAATCACGCAAAACATTGCCGGTTACGGAAATTGTGTTTTCTCCGGCGCGTGCGCGTTCAATGGAAAGTTTTGCTGCATCATATACCGAAAGAATTGGAAGTTCCAGACCTTCAGTATCATGTTCCTTGAGATATGCATTGACCTTTTTAATCAACTCACGTCCGTGGGCCCGTTCTTCATCCAACCAGAATACAGCCGGCCATCCTGTAACTCCAGCACGTGTGACAGCCAGTTTGACCCAATCTCTGATCGGAGCGTCTTTTACTCTGGACAAGCGCCAGATATCACCTTCTTCCACATTGTGTTCGTGAATTAGCTGACCGTCTGCATCCATGACACGTATTTTCCCATTTCCTGAAGCCTCAAAGGTGGTAGAATGGGAACCATATTCTTCCGCTTTTTTGGCCATCAATCCTACATTCTGCACAGTACCCATAGTTGCGGGATCCAAGGCACCGTGAGCGATACAATTTTCGATTGTAGCAGTATAAAGCGGTGCGTAACTGGAATCAGGAATTATGAAATTCGTGTCGTGAAGTTCACCGTCTGCACCCCACATTTTTCCGGAAGTCCGGATGGCGGCAGGCATTGACGCATCAATGATAACTGAGTTTGGAACATGAAGGTTCGTAATTCCATGATCAGAATCGACCATTGCTAAATCCGGACGGTTCGCATAAAGTGTTTTAATGTCTGCTGCAATTTCTGCTTTCTCTTCCTGAGAAATTTTTGTATCCGACTTTAATTTCGCGTATAAATCACCGATACCGTGGTTTAAATTTACTCCTAAAGCTGTGATTGTTTTGGCATGTTTTTCCAGCACAGGTGCATAGAAAACCTGCACGCAGTGTCCAAATATTTTTGGATCCGAGACTTTCATCATCGTCGCTTTCAGGTGCAGAGAAAAAAGTATCCCCTGTGCTTTTGCATCCTCGATTTGGTGGTCGATAAAATCGTCCAGAGCCTTTCTGCTCATAAATGTAGCATCAACCACCTCTGCTGTTTCAAGCGGAAGTTTATCTTTTAAAACAGTAATTTCGCCATCCTCTGAGATGAATTCAATGCTTGCTGTTGTGGCCTGTTTAATGGTCGTTGATTTTTCATTCGCAAAAAAGTCACCACCGCTCATTGTCGAAACATGAGACTTTGAATCCGGGCTCCATGCGCCCATTGAGTGCGGGTGTCTTTTAGCATAATTTTTTACCGCAGTTGCGGCACGGCGGTCAGAATTTCCTTCACGCAGCACAGGATTAACCGCGCTGCCCAAAACTTTGGCATAGCGTTGTTTGATTTCTTTTTCAGCCTCACTTTGCGGACTTTCAGGATATTTCGGAATTTCGAAACCGTGCGCTTGGAGTTCTGCAATCGCGACTTTCAGTTGAGGAACAGAGGCACTGATATTTGGTAGTTTAATGATATTCGCTGCGGGGTCCTGAGTCATTTCTCCAAGTACCATAAGTTCGTCCGGAACCTGTTGGGATTCGTTCAGCTTTTCCGGAAAACTGGAGAGGATACGTCCAGCCAGCGAAATATCTCTGCTTTCTACTGAAATTCCAGTGCCTTGAGTATATGCCTGTATGATGGGAAGAAGAGAATAACTGGCCAGCATGGGTGCTTCATCTGTTCTGGTCCAGATAATTTTTGCGGTGGAATTTTGCATTTTTTCTTAGAGAGAGTTTGGAAAGAACGGACTATTAAATCCTAGTCAAGTGGCAGAAAAACGCCGATGTTTAGATTTCAGCCTCCTGACATAAATAATTTCCAAATATAAGCGGGAATCAAAAACGTCACTCTTTATTCTACTGGATTACTCAACTATTTCAATTCTAAAAGTATTTCCTGTAAGGTGTTAAGATTTTAAGCGCACAAAAGCTGTTCTGCTTCTTTCAACTTTTCTTCCATACCAAAAATTTCAACTATGTCTCCTACGTACAGGAGTGTGTTACCACGCGGAAGAATTATTTCACTGTTACGAATAATTTTTACCAGCACACAATCTTCCGGTAGATTCAGCTCACGAATTTTCTTACCGTCTACAGAGGATTCCGGAGGGATTTCAACCTCACGGTGACAGACAAGAGATTTCCCAGGCAGTTCAGTTTCTTCCAAAGTACCGTTCAGATAATTTTCCAGGAATTCAGATTTCGGTTTTTCAGCAAAGATTGTGACATGATCAGCGGCATGTAGAATAGTTTCACCACGTACAATCCGCAGTTTTCCCGCACGGCGTACCGAGACTATCAACGCGTCTCCGCCAAGATGCAACTCCTTGACACGCTTGCCTACATTAGGCGAGTCCGCGTGCAGAGTAACTTCCGTCAATCCTGACTGGTTCAGTTTCCGAATGTTAAGAATTTCATCGTGATGTTGATCCTGTGCCCTTTTAGATACCGCTTTGTTATATGCGCGAATGATGTCGATTCTCCGTAGAACACCGTGCAGAATGTTTTTACCGGATTCAGAAACTACAGGCACGCAGCCTTCGCCCTGTGCTTCCAGATGCTGCAGGGCCATCCAGACCGGTTGATGCGGAAGAATTGTGGCCGGATTATTGATGCTCAAAATATCTGCAATGGTTTTCGACTCAAGACTACCTTTACTGCGTACCTGATCCAATTCATTGATAGTTATTAAACCGAGAAGTTCGTTTTCATTTTGCACCACTGGCAATGCATTGTAGTGGGTGCTGGAAAAAGTGCTCATTAGTTCAACCAGAGGCATATCCGAAGGTACTGCGTCTGTGTCACGATTCATCGCGATTTCAGCGGTCACACCCTGCATCAAATCAATCGCTTGAGTATCCTGCGAGAGTTCCACACCGCGTCTTTTTAGTTTAAGTGTGTAAATCGAATCACGGCTGAGGTTTCTGGAAACAATTGTGCTTAAAACTGTGGAAAGCATCAAAGGCAGAATTATCTGATAATCACCTGTCATTTCAAAGAGGATTAAAATGGCGGTGATGGGCGCATGTGCCGCTCCTCCAAAAAACGCAGCCATGCCAACAAGTGCATATGCGCCAGAAGGTGCAACAATTTCCGGAAATAAGCTGTGGGCGATTTGACCAAAAGAAGCACCAAGCATTGCGCCCATGAATAGTGAAGGTGCGAAAATCCCACCGGAACCGCCTGAACCGAGAGTCAGGGTTGTTGCCAGAAGTTTCAGCAACAGCAAACCAAAAGTAACCTGAAGCGTCAGTTGACTGAACAACGTGTTTTCGATAGTTTCGTAACCCACTCCGAAAACACGTGGAAATCCGTCAATTTGATAAGAAACGATACCGAGCAATCCCAGCAGTACTCCACCTAAAAGAGGTTTTACCGGTTCCGGTATGCGGATTGAATTCCAGATGTCCTCGGAAAAGTAAAGTAAACGGCTGAATCCGACTGCCGCCAAAGCTGCAATAAAACCCATTAATGTGTAAAGCAGCAGTTCCCAGGGACTCTGTAGAGTATATTCCGGAGTTAAAAAAGTGCGTGAATCGCCTTCAAAATAATGCGCTATCACATCAGCAGTCACCGCGGATATAACGACCGCACCAAAATAAACACTGCCAAAACGCCGTAAAAGAACTTCGAGAGCAAAGACTGCTCCGGCAATTGGTGCGTTAAAAGTTGCGGCGATTCCACCTGCTGCACCGCAGGCGACAAGGGTGCGTACACGTTCCTCAGAAAGTTTTAATACCTGTCCGACGAATGAGCCAAGAGCAGAACCTATTTGCGCGATTGGACCTTCACGTCCCACCGAACCACCGCTGGCAATACAGACAGATGATGCGAGTGATTTAATCACTACCACCCGGGGGCGTATTTTACCTCCGCGCAGTTCGAGTGCCTCCATCACTTCCGGAACACCGTGACCCTTTGCCTCCCGCGCAAAATAATAAACAAGCGGGCCAACAATTGCTCCGCCTAAGGCAGGAATTAAGATCAAATGCAAAGGATACCATTCGGATAAAAATCCGGCAATATCACTGTAGGCAAAATTATGTAGCCAGTCAATTAAACGGCGGAAGAGTACTGCTCCCAGTCCTGCACCGATTCCAACAATCAGTGAAGTGACCAGCATGACTGAGGAATCTGCGTCAAGCAGTCGCCATTTTGGCGGGTGAGATTTTAGATATTCTTGCCAGTTGTTAATATGTTTATTGGTAAAAGTTGAAAAATTCATTTTAAAAAATTCACACCTTTGAGCAACAGAGATTATATTTTGTAAAAACTAAATTATGCAGGTGAATACATATCACCCGGTTGACCGGTGGAAAACAACACCTGCCGCCAAAACTCACCTTGAGGATTTATACGTTTCTGATCTTTAATTACTACTTCAAGAGGAACATGCGTAAAATGTCCGTTCCAGTAACCAACCATCATATCGGTTTTTCCGGCCATTGCCGCGTGAACCGCATGATCTGCAAGGTAGTAGCAGAAAATCGCATCGTGTGGATTCGCTGGTAAAGAACGTATCATGTAACTTGGTTCTATCAGTTTGAGATTGACCGGATAGCGACCCTTGAAATATTGCTGGATGTTTTCCTTCAGAAAAAAGCCGATATCTTTAAAACGGATATTTCCGGACGCATCACGCTCATCACCGTTATTTTCCATTAAATCCTGACCTGCACCTTCTGCAACTACGATCACAGAATGCGGATGCCGACCCTGCTCTTTCTTAGCTTCAAATCCACGTTCCAGCGAACGCAGTAAGCCTTTTTCACCTTCCAATGTAAACGGTACTTCAGGAATCAAAACAAAGTTCACATCAGGACATGCCAGTGAGGTATTGGCCGCAATGAAGCCTGAATTTCGACCCATCAATTTAATAATAACAACTCCGTAGTTGTATCCATATGCTTCAGAGTGAGCAGCCTGAACAGCTTCAACCGCTTTTGAAAAAGCAGTTTCAAAACCAAATGTTTTAACGCAGTATGGTATATCATTATCAATGGTTTTTGGAATGCCGATGATTGACATTTTTTCGTTTCGACGTTCTACTTCTTCCGCAATCGCGTGTGCGCCGTGCAGAGTACCGTCACCTCCGATGCAGAAAAGAATCCGGATATTATTGCGTTCCAGACAGTCCACTATTTCACCCGGATCCTGTGGACCGCGTGAGCTGGAGAGAATACTGCCGCCGAGGTTGTGAATATTACGTACATTTGACGGTGTCATGTCCATGATGTCATGCTGATAACTTGGAATAAAACCCTGAAAACCATAACGGAAACCATGGATACGCTGAACTCCGTAATTATGATGCAACTGCATCACAATCGTACGTATTACATTATTTATTCCGGGGCACAAACCACCGCAGGTCACAATCCCCGCACGTACTTTTGAAGAGTCAAAATAACTGTGTGCACGCGGACCCGCCTGTTCAAAAGAATAAGGGGCCTGTTTTTCATTTGTTGAAGAGACTGCGACATCATGAAGAATACAATTGTCGTCATCTACAAATTTAAAATCTTTGTGTTTTGAACTGCAACTTATTGGTAGGGAAGATGGAATGTGTGCGGCACCGAGTTGTTTGACTGGAAATTCTTTTTTCATATTTACTTGTTCTAATACAAAAATAGTGAGAGAATTAATTTAAATCGGGCTGCCGAACAAAATAGCCTGTTGTGAAAAAGTATCATAAAGCTGAACATTTGCAAAGATAGAAAAGGATACTTATGAGTAATGTGTTGACAATGATCATGGCAGGCGGTGAAGGTTCCCGCCTCAAACCTTTGACATCAGACCGTACCAAGCCTGCTGTTCCTTTTGGCGGTAATTACCGTATTATCGATTTTGTGTTGAGCAATTTCGTTAATTCAGGATTTATGAAAATCTTTGTCCTTACCCAGTTTAAGTCGCACTCCCTCTTACAGCATATGCGTGAAGGCTGGCGCGTTTCTTCAGGAATAGTTAAACAATTTATTGATCCTGTTCCAGCGCAAATGCGGACTGGTAAAAAATGGTATGAAGGAACTGCGGATGCAATTTTTCAAAATATGAACCTGATTGACGATGAAGATCCTGATCAGGTTTGTATTTTTGGCGGAGACCACATTTACCGGATGGATGTCCGGCAGATGTTAAAGTTTCACAGCAAGCGGCAAGCAGTACTCACAGTCGCAGCTATTCCTGTACCAATTCAGGATGCACATCATTTTGGAATTATCGAAGTCGACGAAGAATGGCGCATGACCGGTTTTGTAGAAAAGCCTAAAAGTGCACCAAAAACAATTCCGGGAAATCCTGACTACGTGCTTGCTTCAATGGGAAATTATATTTTTGAAAGAGCTCCCCTCGTTGATGAATTGAAGAAAGATGCAAAAGATAAAAATTCCGACCACGATTTTGGCAAAAATATCCTGCCTAAAATGTTTCCTGCAGGAAATGTTTTTGTTTACGATTTTAGTCAAAATTACATTCCGGGAGTTGAAGAAGAAGAAAAGGGTTACTGGAAAGACGTCGGAACACTTGACACATATTGGGAAGCAAACATGGATTTAGTAGGTGTGCATCCTCATTTTAATCTTTACAATAAAAGGTGGCCTGTGCTGACTTACATACCACCGCTGCCTCCTGCGAAGTTTGTGCATTTCAGTGATTTACGTACTGGTCACGCTATCAATTCAATGATCAGTTCCGGCGCTATTATCAGTGGTGCACTGGTAGAAAACTCAGTGGTCGGTTACAACGTTCGTATTCACAGTTTCGCCCATATTGAACACTCAGTAATCATGAACAATGTTAAAATTGGACGCGGTGCTAAAATCAGGAAAACCATCATCGATAAACACGTGCAAATCGCAGCTGAAGTTGAAATCGGTTATGATCTTGAGGCAGACAAAAAAAGATTTGATGTAACGGAAAACGGAGTTATTGTAATTCCGAAAGGGGCAACAGTTGGCTAAAGCTCTACGTATTATTTTTGCCGCGTCTGAAGTTGAGGGTTTTTCAAAAAGCGGAGGTTTGGCTGATGTAGCACGTGCCCTGCCTTTACATTTAAAAAGTCTTGGACATGATGTGCGGATTGTTACTCCGTTTTATCGTCTCATTCCGGAAAAGCATAAAACCAGCACGGTCGTTCCTTCCATGGGCGTGCCGATGGGCAATGAGGAAATTTGGTGTGCGGTACGTCACAAAGATCTTGAGGGTACAGTAGCCGGTAAAACAGTAAGTGTTCCGGTTTATTTTATTGAACACGAACATCATTTTTTCAGGCATGGATATTACGATGATGGTCTGCACGCTTATCCGGACAATGCATCACGTTTTGGTTTTTTCTCAAAAGCAGTTTTGCAGACCTGCCGTGCACTGGACTGGATTCCGGATATTTTTCATTCCAATGATTGGCATACGGCTCTTGTACCGTTTTATCTGAAACAGGCTCAGTTGGAAAATGCGGACTTTCTCAAAAGCCGTTCCGTACTGACTATTCACAATGCAGGTTATCAAGGCGGTGCTCCAGGGATTTTCCGGCACTCGCTGGGGATTCCGCTGGAAAATTTTGTGCTGGAAATGTTTGAGGATCACGGTCACATAAATTTACTCAAAGGCGGGATTAACTTTGCCGATCAGGTGAATACTGTCAGTCCTGGATATGCTGCAGAAATGAAAACGCCGCTCGGAAGTCACGGGCTGTATGATACATATTTACGTAAAGGTGAAAACTTTTCCGGCATCCTGAATGGTTGTGATTATGATGAGTGGAATCCTGAAACGGATCCACATTTGCCCGCGAATTTCAGCTCCGGTGATTTAACAGGAAAAAAGCAGTGCAAACAGGAACTGCAGCGGCTTTTCGGATTTGCGGAATCTTCATCAGTTCCGCTGATCGGTATGGTCAGCCGCTTAACTATGCAGAAAGGTTTTGATTATCTGATGCCTGCAATGCTGAGAATTATGGGTTTGAACGCACAGGTGATTGTGCTTGGCAGCGGGGAACTTTGGATCGCAAATGCTTTTGATCAACTGCAGCAGAAGTTTCCAAAAAAACTTGGTTGGTATAATGGTTACAACAATGATTTGGCGCATTTGATAGAAGCAGGCAGTGATATGTTTTTGATGCCGTCACTTTATGAACCTTGCGGTTTGAATCAAATGTACAGTTTGCGTTATGGAACTCTGCCGATTGTGAGAAATGTCGGAGGCCTGAAGGATACCGTGATGCAGTATGACGAAAGTTCCGGACGTGGCAGCGGATTTATTTTTGATGATCCGACCTCGGAAGCAGTCAGCAACACTGTCGGCTGGGCAGTGAAAACATTTTCCGAACGTCCGCAACATTTTCAACAAATGGTCGAGATTGCAATGGAACAGCGATTTACCTGGAAAACAGCTGCAGAAAAGTATGTAGCGTTATATAGAAAAAATTTATAAAAGGAGAAACATGTCAACAAAGATTAAAGGAACTATTGCAATTCTAACCGGCGGTGGAGATGTTCCGGGACTGAATCCTGCGATCCGCGCTGCAACTATCCGCGCAAATCGTAACGGTTACAGAGTCGTAGGTCTGCGTAACGGTTGGGAAGGTATCATGAAAATTGACCGTACAAAACCACTGGAGGAACAGGAATACTGTCAGATACTGACTGAAAAAAATGTGCAGAAAATCGCACGTACAGGTGGAACATTTCTCCACACATCACGCACAAAACCCAGCAAAGTCTCAAAGGATAAAGTCCCTGAAAATATGCGTGACAAATATAATGCAGAAGAAAATGATTTAACCGATGAAATCATTAAAAATCTGGAATACCTGGGTATTGAATATCTGGTGCCGATTGGTGGTGATGACACTCTCAGTTATGGTCTGCGTCTGCACAAAGCAGGTGTACGTTGTGTTGGGATTCCGAAGACGATGGATAACGATGTTCCGGGTACAGATTATTGCATCGGTTTTAGCACCTGTGTTACACGTACTATCGAATTCACTCACCAACTGCGTACCTGTGCGGGTTCACATGAACGAATTCTGGTGATTGAAGTGATGGGTCGTTACGCCGGTTATACTGCTTTGGTTCCGGCAATGGCTGGTGCCTCCGACCGTTGTGTGATTCCGGAATTTGAATTTGATATTGAAAGATTAACCGAATTACTCGTTAAAGACCGCCGGGACAATGAAAGTAATTATTCGGTTGTGTTGATTTCAGAAGGTGCGATGTTTAAAGGCGCGGATATGATTTTTTCTAATCAGGAAACTGACGCATACGGTCATAAAAAACTTGGCGGAATCGGTGATATGGTTAGTGCGGAAATCGCCGCAAGAGCTCCTAAATACAACAATGGTGAGACTATTCACACCATCAATCAAAGAATGAGTTACATGACACGTTCCGGTCAACCGGACGCGATAGACTCAATTGTCCCCATGGCCTACGGTAACCTGGCGATGGATCTGATCATGGAAGGAAAAAGCGGTAGAATGGTTTGTTTGAAAAACGGCCGTTATGATCACGTTCCTTTTGAAGTCGTCACTGAATATGAGAAAAAAATTGACGTTGAGCGTTTTTATGATACCGAGCGTTACCGTCCTCATTATCACAACTGTATGGGCATGCCGCAGTTTATCATGACTTCTGACTGAAAATTGCGCATAGTATAAAAAATGACTCCTCTGTTTCGCCGCGGAATCTTTGTTCTGCTGTTTTTATTTTGCTGGACTTCTACGGCTTCCGCCATTTTATTTGAAAGACGTAAAACTTTTGAATCCGAGCTTTCCTGGTTTGTCTATCCGGTGGTAGGCAGCATCCCCGGAGTTCAGGATTTTTACGGATTGGGCGGAACAGTTTCAGGAATTGGAGGCAGTGAATCTGACATCACCGCCATCAGTCTTAGAGGAAAAGCGGAATATTTTGACGATGATTTTCAGATTGATATCCTCTCTATTTTCGATATTCCGCTGTTTACCAATCATCTTACCTTCACCTGGTTCTCAACAAAAATCCGCAACGCAGGTTGGCCTGAGGGTGAGCGTGGAATAGATTCTGATCCGGACAGTATGTATTATTTGCTGGCCAGTAACGTGGATGCATCCGGTGGTGAACTTTCTGTCAATATTTTAGATAATCAGCTGGAGTTCTATTATGCTTACAGCGATGCTTCGGTAACACCTTATGGTTTAGTCGATCCGAATGGAACTTTTTACAATGCGCAAAATGCCGGAATTATCGAAAGTCCGAGAGGTTACCGCTACGGACTTTACCTGGATGATACGGATAATCGCCGTGACCCGAGAATCGGTTACCGTTTCCAGTACGAAAAATGGGGGCAGCCTTCTTCAAGAGCAGGTAACTCGGAATATTATCAGGAAGATTACAACCTTTCCGGATACATTCCGATTTTAGCAGAAGGTAAAGGTGTTTTAGTGTTGAACCAGTTTTTTGGCTCTTCAACAGTGATCAAAAAAGGAACGATTGATCAAAGCCAATTTGTCTGTGACAACGTCTTAAAGCCCGGCTGTCAGGCGATTCTTGACGAACTTTATGCAAGGCAGGTGGCTGAAGCAGAAAACGGCAAAGCAACCTCACTCGGCGGAACCAACCGTTTACGTGGCTATAGTACCAACCGTTTTTATGACAGTTACACAAATTTCCGGGGTGCTGAATTTCGCTGGTATGTGCATGAAGTTCAGGAAGCTTTCAATTTCATTCTGGAAAAAGGAACCTTCGCCGGACTTCAGTTAGCTTTTTTCTACGAACAGGGAACAGTCTCACCGGATAAAGCCAGCTTGTGGAAAAATATGCGTTCCTCATACGGTGCAGGAACAAGATTTATCTTTAATACCATCATTGTCCGTATCGACCGCGGTTTTGGAAAAGAAGGTGGTGAGACTACATTCTTCGTTGGCTATCCTTTTTAAACAGGACTTGACGCACAAAAAATACAATGGT
>JABGPG010000209.1:0-6619 GCA_018645085.1 Deltaproteobacteria bacterium | reverse complement strand
TTCTTCGTTGGCTATCCTTTTTAAACAGGACTTGACGCACAAAAAATACAATGGTCCTCTTCAATAAAAGCCAAAAGCTACAAACTATCGCCAAAATTTATTCATCTCAAAGATACATCTAAAGGAGTCCAGAACAATGACAGTTGCCGAAGCTATTTTTAAGGCTATTAAGATCCGTGAAATCGATTTCGTTTTTTGTGTTCCAGGTGAGAGTTATCTCGCAACCATGGACTCATTTTACGGATCGGAAAAACCACTTTTGGTTTCCGCACGTCATGAAGAAGGCGCCGGTATCATGGCCGAAGCGTATGCCAAAGCATCTGCTAAAACAGGTGTCTGTATGGTCACACGAGGTCCGGGCCTGACGCATTTGTCAATTGCACTTCATACGGCAAAACAGGACTCTACACCTCTTGTTATTTTCGTTGGTCAAGTCCCTACAAATGTACGTCAGCGTGAATCTTTTCAGGAATTAGATATCGTTGAGTTTACACGTCCTGTTGCCAAGTGGGCAGTGGAACTTAACCGGGCTGATCGAGTAGCTGAGCTTGTGGACAAGGCTTTCCACATTGCAAATTCAGGACGTCCTGGACCTGTGGTGATAAGTCTACCGGAGGATATCGACAGGAGTTCAGATGCACAGCATTCTGTTTGGCGTAGCTCAAATGTGGGTTCTCCTGCTCCTTCAAGCAAAGGAATTGCAAAAGCTGTTGCCATGCTTGAAGATGCGGAACGGCCCTGTATTGTTGCTGGAGAAGGCGTATTACGGGCAAACGCGACAGACAAGCTGATCCGCTTCGCCGAATGTCTTGGCATCCCTGTTTTTACGGCTTGGAGAAGATTCGATGCATTTCCTAATAAACATCCACTTTATATGGGTGGGCTTAATCTGTCATCGGTTTCCAATGATCTTTCTGAACCATTGAAGAACGCAGACCTGTTAATAGCCATTGGTACAAGACTTGACGAGTTTACTACCTTAAGTTATTCATCACCGTCAACTGAACAAAAGCTGATCCATATTGATCAATCTCCTGAAGAAACAGGAGGAAGTTGGATTGGGGCCGATCTTGCCCTCATAGCCGATGCAGGTGAGGCAATAGACAAGCTTGAAGAGGCTTTGAAAAACTCAAAGCGCGCAAAACCCTCAAAAGCACGTCAACAGCAAATAGCAGACTGGAGTGAACATTATACAAAACGGACCACTCCGCGCGGCAACAGGAATGGTCATAAAGACGGGAGTATTGATCTTGAAGGTGTATATTATGACATCCTGAATATTTTAACTGATGATGCCAGTATTAGCTGTGACGCAGGCGACTTTGGTAGTTGGCTGATTCGTTATTACAAGTGGAACAAACCGCGTACTTTTTTTGGTCCAACAACTGGTGCGATGGGTTATGCCTTACCTGCTGCAATTGCTGCCAAATTGGCAAGACCCCAAGCTCCCGCGCTGGCCTTTGCCGGAGACGGTGGATTTGCCATGACGATGAGTGAACTCGAAACTGCGGTCAGATTAAAGCTGTCAGGTTTGGTAGTACTTGTTTTTAATAATAATAATTTCGGTACAATTCGTAGACATCAAAACCGTGAATTCCCCGGCCGCGTTGTTGCTACAGGACTAGGCAACATAGACTTCGCTGCAATAGCAAAAGCCATGGGCGCAGAAGGCTTCAAGGTCAGCAAGAATGAGGATTTTGCCAAAACATTCAAAGCCGCACTAAATTCAGACCGCCCGGCAGTTATCGAAATTACTCTTGGAGATAATAACCTTGATCCATGGGCAGATAACAACTAGCGTCTTATTTGTTTTCTACCGTATAAATTATAAAGCGCTTCGAAAATGAAAGCAAAAAAACCGATTCACTTTTTACAAATTTGTTGTTAGACTCTAAACCGTGTAACACAGCACCTCAAAAAATGATGCATAATTAGCTAATCCAGCTTAAGAAAAGGAACAATATGAAATCCCATACTCAAGTTATGACTTATCCCAGCATGTCTGCAGCTCTTCTGTTGGGTGAAGCAGACAGCAAAATTCAAAGGGCGGTGCGTTATGCTCTGTTGGCTTTGGCGGGTTCTGCATTGATCACCCTCTGTACGCAAATTTCATTACCGCTATTTCCGGTACCGATGACTCTGCAAACTTTTGCGGTTTTTTTGATTGGTTTGACATACGGCTGGCGTTTAGGTGGAATCACAGTTGCTCTTTATTTACTTGAGGGTGCGCTTGGTTTACCGGTATTTTCCGGTGGAAAAGGTGGAATGATTGTTTTCATGGGACCAACTGCAGGTTACCTTGTAGGATTTTTGCTGGCGGCAACCGCTTGTGGATGGTTTGCGGAACGTGGATTTGACCGCAGTTATTTTAAATTATTAGTGGCGCTGCTGGTGGGTAATGTTTTGCTTTATGCTCCAGGACTTTTATGGTTGGGCGCACTGATCGGTTGGGATAAACCTGTGCTGGAATATGGGCTTTATCCATTTATTGGGGGCGACTTACTGAAAATCGCAATGGCCGTGTTGCTGCTTCCAACTGCCTGGAAAATTGTTAATCGGCTGAAACAGTAATTATTGGGCGTATTCCGATTCCGTGGATCAACGTTTTGCAATGCGAATCGGACTGATCTTCCATTCAAACATTCACTTGAGCGTTCTCTGTTTGTAAATAAATAAGGAAAGTTTAAGCATGATGCAGTCGTGAAAAGTTGTCATTCCCGCGAAAGTGGGAATCCAGGAACATGTAAGTATCGGAAATAATGAATTCCTGTTTTCGCGGGAATGACAAACGAGTGTGTTATTTTGACTTTTTTGCGAGTTCATCAGGCATAACTTCCATGAAAAAAACGGATCTCCCGGAAATTCTACAAACAACCCTCGCCCTCGCAGAAAAATGGCAAAACCGCGCCAACACTCTCCGTACCAAAGATGAACTAAAACAACAGCAGATGATGCGCCGTTTGCTCAATCATCCGTCAGACAAAACGGTAGTGATGCATTTGGTGGATCAAAGTTTCCGCTCCGGAAATCCAAGTCGCGTGGTTGATCAATTCCGTTATCTACTTCAGCACCACGGCATTCCCCGTTTTTTTCCGCAAGTTGAGCAATGGTTACTCAAGATATTTTTGCATCTCGGCAACCTAGTTCCACAAATTTCCCATTCACAAATTTTACGTAAAATCCGCGAAGACACCCGCCGTACAATTCTTCCGGAAGAGCCGGAAATTCTAAATGCGCATTTGAAAAAAAGGCAGGCTGAGGGCGTACAGGTCAATCTCAATCACCTGGGCGAAGCAGTGCTGGGTAACGCCGAAGCGTTGAACCGTTTGAAGCTTTACGGAGACTCGCTGCGAAATCCGGAGATTCACACTATTTCCATCAAAATTTCTAATATTGTCGCACAGCTGCATCCGCTGGGTTTTGAGAATGAACTCGACCTAATTTGTGAGCGGCTTTCCGAACTGTACCGCATTGCTCAAGAAAATCCGGTGCTGCACAGCGATGGTACAAGACGCGCAAAATTTGTCAATCTGGACATGGAATCCTACCATGATCTTGATTTAACGATGGATGCGTTCATGCGTACCCTCGATCAACCGGAATTCAAAAATTTGCAGGCTGGCATCGTCTTGCAAGCTTACCTTCCGGATTCGTTTTTACGACAGCAGAAACTCGTCAAGTGGGCCAAAAAGCGTATCCAAAACGGCGGAACATCCGATGCGGGCGGAAGTCCGGTAAAAATGCGTTTGGTCAAAGGTGCGAATTTAGTGATGGAAGCAGTCGAGGCAGAAGTTTTTGGATGGCCGCTGACCGTTTTTGATTCCAAAATTGAAACAGACGCGAATTTCAAACGTATGCTGGAATTCGGACTTCAACCGGAAAATATTGCAGCCGTACATTTTGGTTTGGCTTCACACAATTTGTTTGACCTGGCTTATACCCACGTGCTTGCGGAAGAGCGCGGCATCACAGAGGGACTTGTTTTTGAAATGCTCGAAGGAATGGCGGATCACGTACGGCGGACTCTGCAGGAGGAAAAAAGAAAAGGGGAGAGCAAAGAAACAAATTTATTGCTCTATACACCGGTGACGAGTCAGGATCAGTTCATCAGCGCCATCGCTTATTTAGTAAGACGGCTTGACGAAAATACGAGTGCGGATAACTTTTTACGCCACTCATTTGATATCCGGGTTGATTCTACTGCATGGAAATTCCTGGAAAAACAATTTCTCGCAGCCTGGAATTTAAAAGACAAAATTTCCTCTGAACCGCGACGTCAGCAAAACCGTGACAAAGAGGTTTTTGCTGAAAACATTGGAACACTCGCGGATCCAATCTTCCGTAACGAACCGGACACGGATTGGGTGCTTCCGGAAAATCAAAAATGGGCAAAAAAAATACGTAAAAAATGGCAGCCCAACGAAAACACAAAAGTTAGAAAAATTCCGCTTGTTATCGGCAATACGGAAGTTAAAGCAAAACGCAAACAACTATTATTTTTTGATCCTTCACAACCGTCAACTCCAGACGCAGCAGATATTCCGGCAGTTTATTCAGTAGCGCTTGCCACAAAAACGGATGTGAACAAAGCAGTCAAAATAGCTAAAGACGATCCTTCCAAGTGGCGACAGACAACTTTGCTGGAACGCCACAAAATGCTTTCCGGAGCTGCAATTAATATGCGGAAAAAGCGCGGCGATTTAATTGGTGTTGCGGCGGCGGTTTGCGGAAAAACATTTTATGAAACAGATCCGGAAATTTCGGAAGCAATTGATTTTATCGAATATTATCCGCATTCGCTGAGTTTGCTGGAAAAACAGAGCTCGCTGAAATTGTCAGCACTTGGTGTAGTTCTGGTGATTCCGCCTTGGAATTTTCCGCTTGCGATTCCTACCGGAGGAGTCGCCGCCGCATTGGCTTGCGGAAACACCGTTTTGTTTAAACCGTCACCACTGGCTTTTCCTTTGGGTGAGGAGATTGCGCAGTGTTTTTGGGATGCCGGAATTCCGCGTGAAGCTTTGCAACTCGTATGCTGCGAAGATGGTGAACCGATCCAGACTCTTTCCGGGCATCCGGACGTTGACGCAATCATTTTCACCGGTGGAACTCAAACCGCATTGAAGTTGCTTGAAAAACGTCCTGACGCGGAATTGTCGGCTGAAACCGGTGGAAAAAACGCGACCATCGTTACTGCCATGGCTGACCGTGACCAGACGATCGAACACGTTTTACATTCCGCTTTTAGTCACAGCGGACAAAAGTGCTCGGCAACTTCGCTGCTGGTTTTGGAACGTGAAGTTTATGAAGACGAAACTTTTCGCAAACAGTTGCTGGACGCGATTGAAACTTTGAAAGTTGGTTCGGTTTGGAATTTTTCTAACAAAATGGGACCACTGATCCGGCAGCCACTGGCAGATTTACGGAAGGGTTTGGAAACTTTGGATACGGGAGAAAGCTGGGCCTTAGCTCCGAAATCTGCTGAAACAAATCCAAAACTTTGGCATCCTGCTGTGAAGTGGGGAGTGCGCCGTGGAAGTTTTTCGCATCAAACAGAATTTTTCGGACCGCTGCTTTCGGTGATGCGGGCGGAATCGCTGGAAGACGCAATCGAGATTGTCAATGACACGCCTTATGGTTTGACCTCCGGACTCGAAAGCCTGGATCCACGGGAGCAAAAAATATGGATGGATAAAATTGAAGCCGGAAATCTTTACATCAACCGTGTAACGACCGGTGCGGTTGTGCTGCGTCAATCATTTGGCGGAATGGGACTTTCCGCAATCGGCGCTGGAATCAAAGCCGGAAGTCCAAATTACGCCGTGCAGTTTTGTAAAATTGAGGAAGGTGAGACGCCGACACAAGGCCCGCTGCGGGAGGAATCTAGTTTGCATTATCTTGCACGAAACTGGCAGAATCAGCTTTCACTTAGCACAGATTCTACACCGAATTTTCCGCTGGAAATCCGTAACGAATTGCAAAAAACTATTCAGGCGATTTACAGTTGCCTCTTTCAATACGAGCGTGAATTTTCCGGAGAACAGGATTTTTTCCGTTTACGTGGACAAGACAATTTGTTCCGCTACCTGCCGGTCGGTAATGTTACTGTGCGTCTGCATGCCGACGATAGTCTTTTTGAAACGTTGATCCGGATTGCCGCAGCCCTAATCGCAAAATGTAAAGTGGAAGTCAGTATGCCTCAGGATTTTAAAAATTCAGTCAGCAAATTCCTGTCTGGTACTGAAGGAAAACGCTTGTGCGATTCTGTAATAATTTGCACTGAAACCGATGAAGAACTCGCTGAACGATTTTTAATCACAAACAAGACAGCCAAAATCGACCGTCTACGCTACGCTCATCCGGACCGTGTTCCCCAGACAATTCACCAGGCTGCCGCAAAATTGGGCAAACACGTTTCCCGCCACGTTCCACTTGCGGAAGGCCGCATCGAAATGCTGCGATATTTACGCGAGCAAAGCATTTCCATCGACTACCACCGCTACGGTAATTTAGGCGAACGCGAAGTTTGATGAGCTTTGATTTGTTTTACTACCATGAATCGGGATAATTTCAGACTCTTACACGTTCCTGGATTCCCGCTTTCGAGGGAATGACAATATTA
>JABGPG010000254.1 GCA_018645085.1 Deltaproteobacteria bacterium | reverse complement strand
AATAATATCAGTGCTTAACATAGAATAGATTTCTCGCTTTGCTCTAAATGACAACTATTTGCTTAATATGATTACTGTTCAGTCTAAAAGTTTTGCCTGACCAGCTGCCGAAAAACTGAAAACGGAATTGAATTCAGTTTTACTTTTTAGCGGTTGATCCTTGGTCGAAGTTTTAACTGCATTGAAATATTCTGCATGTTCTCCGAAAAGGATTATAATTCCCGTATAACTTTCCAGCCATTCCTGCACAAAAGCTAAACTGACTTGGTCCAGCTTTGAAAAGAGGCGGTCAATCAAAACCACTTTTGTCTTTGCAGTAACCAGCATCAAGAGCCAGAATCTTGCGGCCTGCTCAGCTGAAAGTTCTTCAACAGGGAGGTGCGGAATTCTACCGCTCAAAGCTAAACGGTCCATCAGGGTTTCAAAATTTTTACGCTGACCGCCGAACCAGGGGCGTTTTGCAAAAAGTTTGGAATTCATGTTTTCCAGCAGTGTCGCTTTCTTGTCTGTACCTGTCCACAAACTGTCATCAGAATGAATATGAGTCTTGGCAGAGAAGATGAAAGAACCAGTTTTGGGCTTGAGCTTTTGCAGAAACAAACGCCACAATACTTGCTTCTGCTCCTCATTTTGAAAAAGGAAAGATGCTCTGTCTCCAGCATGTAATTCCAAACTAAGTTTCAGGATATCCCATTTTTCTTCAACAGAATTTCCGGAAGCTGAACTGGAGGAATAGCCTACATTATCACATTTTAAAAGCACCCTCGGTTTCATAACAGTTTGATGCGTAAACTAATACTAGACTTAAATTCGTTGGAAAACACCGATGCAGTCGCCCGCAAAATGGCAGCAAATTTGTTTCCTGGAGCAATACTTTTATTGTGGGGCAGTATGGGTGCCGGAAAAACCACTTTTGCAAAAAGTCTTTGCGCTGGACTGGGAGTGCTCCCTGAAATAGTCACTTCTCCAACTTATACTCTGGTCAACATTTATCCAGGCGATTGGCCTGTTTTTCATGTCGATCTCTACCGCCTGAATGCTCCTGAAGACCTTGATGATTTTGACCGTGAAGATCTGATAAGCGCTGAAGGAGTCACTCTGGTGGAGTGGCCGAAATTTCTGTTAAATTATTTGAGTGACGAAGCTGTACTCAATCTTAGTTTCAAAACCGTTTCTGAACATCAAAGACAGCTCAGTCTGGAAAGTGAATCTGCTGATTTTGACATACTTTTTAAGACTTTGGAACAAGAGAATTCATCTCTGCAAAAAACTGCAAAATCTTTGAACAGGGTTGGAACATGATAAGGCTTTCTGTGGACACTTCTTTTGAGCATTTGGCCCTGTGCCTGACACGTAACGGGGTGCCTCTGGCAAATTATTACTCCTTGTGCAAACGCAGGAACTCAAAAATTATTTTTGAAGTTATTGATGAACTGTTGAAAAACACCGAGCTAACATTAGCAGAAGTCGATACTTATGTAATCAACTGCGGTCCCGGTTCTTATACAGGTGTCCGGATCGGTATGGCTGTTGTTAAAACTTTCGCGCAGGTTAACAACAAACCAATTGTTCCAGTTACTTCACTTGAATTGCTCGCAGGGCAGATCTCGCAGTTGAAGAATGATTTCCATGTTCTGTTGAACTGCACCAGCAGAGAGATTTTTCACGCAAAATTCCGCATTGTAGAGGGGCATGCTGTGGCACAGACGCCAATTCAGCTGAGTAGACTTGAAAAATTTATTGAGAGTAATGAAAACGTGCCGGTCGTCCTTTATCGGGTAAGTCCGGAAAGAAGGAAAGCGGAACCACTCTTTGAAAAACTTACGCAGCTGCCTTTGGATTATCCTGTTGCCGATGCGCTGCTTTTAGATCGTCTTGGAGCAAAAAAAATGCTCTCTTCAGACTTTGATCCGGATGCACCGGTGAATCCTTTATATATAAAACGAGAGGTGGAAAAACTTTAAGTGCTGTTGTCGAAATGAAAAGGTGTTAACGTTTTTTAATAAATCATCACAAGTATCAGCTTTTAAATAAAAATATTTGACAGAATATAAAATTCGCAGATAGACTCGAAAATGCTTTACCATAGTTTTTCCACTCAGCAGGAAATAGATCAGCAATACAATCCACGCTTCAGTGTGGAGAATACAGATGAACTTATTCAAAGTTATTTAACTGAAAGTGAGAGGGTCTCCGGAGAATATACCAAGCTTTCCGGAGTTGCCTATGGCCCTACTGCAGAGGAAACTCTTGATATCTTTTCCGCAGAAACTCCTGCCAGTCCAATACACATTTTTTTTCACGGCGGTTACTGGCATTCTCTGTCCAGCAGTGATTTTGCTTTTGTTGCAGAAGGACTGGTGCGCAACGGAATTACAGCCGTACTTGTCAACTACGCACTTTGTCCGGAAGTCAGCATTGCTGAAATTGTCCGGCAGGCACGTGCTGCGGTAGCCTGGACTTATCGTAATGCAGAAACCTTTGGCGGAAATCCGGAGCTGATCACAGTTTCAGGACATTCTGCCGGAGGACATTTGACGGGGATGTTACTGAGTACAAAATGGGAAAAAGGATACGGAATGGCAGCGGATATTATCAAAGGCATGCTACCCATCAGTGGACTGTTCGACCTCGGACCGTTCCCGTTTTCCTGGCTTCAACCAAAACTGCAACTCAGCCCGGAGCTGGTTTCACTAAACAGTCCTCTCCTGCTAAAACCGACTTCTGCACCCCCTGTTTTACTTGCAGTAGGCGCTGATGAATCACAGGAGTTTCATCGGCAATCGCAGGACTACTGCGCTTTTCTGCAAAAACAAGGAGTTCCTGCGAAATATATTTCAATTCAACACAAAAATCATTTTAATATTATTCATGATTTTCTGGGCGACGGCGGGC
>JABGPG010000044.1 GCA_018645085.1 Deltaproteobacteria bacterium | reverse complement strand
GGTGAGTTACGGTTGTATGGAGTTGCACATGCAGTCCACAGGCACGGCAAGCCCGTACTGCAGCTAATGTTTTCTCCCATGCACCTGCTACTCCACGAAATTTATCGTGTGCTTCCGGATACAGATTATCCAGACTGATTCCTACTCCCTGTAAACCGCAAGCTTTCAACTCCTGTGCGATTTTCAGGGAAAGTCCAAGCCCGTTTGTGCCTAGCACCATTCGCAAACCAAGTGAATTACCTGTAGTAACCAATTCATTAATATCCGAACGCAGCAAAGGTTCTCCTCCAGTCAGCACAATCAATGTCCCCTTTGCTCGCTCTGCGATTTCAGCAAACAAATCTTGCAACTCAGATGTGCTCAATTCTTCAGTAGCATATTCCTCTTTACCTCCTGCGTCTAAATAACAATGTGCGCACTTGAGATTACAGCGACGCGTCAGATTGACTGCAATCAAATAAGGCAGAAATTTAGTTTCAGCGGAATATTCAGTGCGAAGTCGTTGGTTTTGAGTCATTGTGCCTTCTCAACTTTTAGTCTACTTTTAACAGCATTACAGAGTGAAAATATGTCAAATGTGAAAAACAACAGAAAAAACCATTTCCAATGCAGATATCAATTCTGTGTTCCCTGTAAAAAACATGAACTGGATATTCAAAACTCATGATCTCCTTCTGGTACGGAGCATCAACAAAACCTCCAATCCCAGAATCAACAGAAAAATAATGACCGGTACATAGATAATATTGTTACCGACAGGCTGTTCGAGCAACAAATTGTACCATGTCGTCACCCCGCGTTTACTGCCGCCTTCAGGGCTGGAACCTTCAACTGCAGAAAAAGCCAGAGGTACAACAATTCTATCTGCAGGAAACTGGATACTTCCTTTTTGATCATTAACACGGTCACGTTTGATCAGCAAAGTGTATTGACCATTTTTGTAACTTATTTTTGAATTTAAAAGCCGTTCCTCACGTACCATCCAGTCCCCCAAACGTGAAGCTTTTGCGTCAACTACTTTGCCGTAAGCATCGCTCCAAACCCACAAATTGACCGACTTACCGGGCTGACCCATTAAAAAATAAGGTAAAGCACGCTCGCCTTCTTTGTGCTTGGCCGGAAACTGCAAAATCATTTCGTCACCACCGCCAAATTCTTGATGTGCTTTTGAAGTAGGATCATTCCACTGTATCCTGAAGGCGATTTCAGTTTCATTGTAAATTGAACTGAAACGCAGGGAATGCACTGCGGGTTGAAATAAACGTTCTTTGAGTATCACCTGTCCGGAAAAAGGCACATAGAATATCTGCGCGCTTGCCCACTGGCTGTGTTCCATTTCCAATGAAAGCACGCCCTCAACTTTTTTAGAAACCAGTGTACGCTTCACATCCGGCTCTTTTTCCGGAGCCAAAGAACGCACATAACTTACCACATCCCAAGTTTGCTCAACCGTGAGCTCCTCAGCGAATGACGGCATCGGAGTTCCGTTAAGTCCAGTACGTACGGTGCGGAAAATGTCTTCCGCACGATTTCCGCCGCGGAATCTCCACGGTGCAGTCCAATCCGCAGGACGCATCGGATGCTGATTCCAGTCATCCTTCAATTCCATTGCTGAAGGTCCATCACCCCGTCCTGCTTTACCGTGACATTTATCACACTCCACCTTGAGAGTCAGTTCTTTGCCGCGGGCAATGCTTTCCGTAGATGAGTCCGGAGCTGGCGGAATAACAAGAGGTGCAAGCACTTCTTCTTCGTCATCTTCATCATCATCTTCGTCATCCACCTCTTCCTCTTCCTCTTCATCTGCTTCGTCGTCGTCTGCTGCTTCCTCCGAGTCTGTTTCATCGTCTTCGTCGGAATCTTCCTCATCGTCTGATTCTTCGTCTTCAGCCTTGTAAAACTTTTCTACGTAAGCGGTCACAGCGTAAAGTTGCTCTTCGTTCAGAATAGATTCCCATTCCGGCATAGTCGATCCTGGCATCCCCCTGCTGATGATTTGGAGAAGATCCTTTTGCGTAGGTTCTTCTCCGGTGGCAGTAGTTCGGATTTTAAACATCCCGGAAGTAAAATCACGTGGTTTTGGAAATACATTTTCAAAAGCATAACCCTGTCCGTCACCCTCATAACCATGACAATGAGCACAGTTCTCCTCATAAACGGTTTTACCAGCAGCGAAATCCTGCGATTCTCCCGCCGCGAACAACACCAGAGGGAAACTCAACAAAAATAATCCAAATAATCCGCAATAAGCACGATTCATAAAATTTCTCAAAAACTTTCTGTCGGTCACAGATATTAACGAATAATAGCGGTTCTTATACTACCGTTGCTATCCGTTTGAACCGTGACCTAAATCACAAAATCATTCCCAAGTTCTGGGAGGGTGATTAGTCGCTTTATATAAAAACAGGGTGACATCCCAAATATCATTTTCCGAAAGTATGCCCTCCCAGGCCGGCATGGCTGTTTGCCACGGCATTGATTCATTCGGCAGACCCGGACCTCCTTTGGCAACCCGCCAAAAAACATAGGTTTCCTGCAATTGAGCAATCGTTCCTACATCTTGAAAATTTGCGGGTTTTGGATCAAGAGCAGTAGCAAATGGACCTTTGCCATCCAGAAAATCACCATGACAATAATGACAATTTTCATAATAAACTTTGCGTCCCAATTCAACATGTTCAGCAAACTTTTCCGGATCAGCAGTTTCATATTCACGGAAGGGATTAACTGCTTCCCGTAAATTAATGGTTTTTCCAGCAAAACTTATTTCTCCTGGAGGAGCAGGATGTACAACACGTAACACCAGCGGTGCCTGATTGGAAGGCAGTAAGGAAAATCCCGTAAAGACCGCTATCACAGCCGGAATCGACAACATCACCAACCAACGCAAGATGAACAACCGCTCAT
>JABGPG010000180.1:14972-19651 GCA_018645085.1 Deltaproteobacteria bacterium | reverse complement strand
TACGCGCTCATGCGGCATGGGCCTTGGGTCGAATTTCGGATTTGCAGGCAAAAACTAAACTGGAAGAAGCAAAAATAACTGAAAAAAATCCAGACGTTTTAGAGGAGATTGAAGCAGCACTTGCGGTTTTTAACTCTTAAAGCTGTTGATCTAAGGAAATTTACGGATTGAACTTCATTTGCACTTATGAGAAAAAGGATTAAGTTATTTCTTAGACAAGCAAATATTCCCATCAAACTCACCATGAAACTGATCTGCTGTTTTACTTTTCTTCTGTTGAATTTTCCGTTTCCGGCTTTTGCTGAAACATCAGTTGAAGATTTGCTGGACAAAGTGGATGAACTTTACCGCAGTGATTCAAGTCATGCTGCCATGGAAATGCAAATCGTTACCGAAAATTGGGAGCGTACTACCGAGATGGAAGTCTGGTCACGAGGAATGAATGACACGCTCATAAAAATATTATCTCCACGAAAAGACAAAGGTATAAAAACGCTCAAACTCGGTAAGCAGATGTGGAATTACTTTCCAAAAATAAACAAGGTGCTCAAAGTTCCGCCATCGATGATGATGAATTCGTGGATGGGTTCAGACTTCAGCAACGATGATTTGGTCAAGGAAAACACACTTGCGCACAATTTTATTTCAAAATTGGAAGCCCATCCCTCTGAACCTGACAAACTTTATTTTATTGTGCTGAGACCAAAAGAAGATACCGTAACTGTTTGGGCTAAAATTTCAATAAGTATTCGCCGTGCTGATTTGATGCCTGTAGAACAGATTTATTATGATGAACAAGGGGAAAAGAAACGGGTGATGGAATTTAGAGAAATTCAGCAAATGGGTGGCAAGATAATTCCGACTGTGATGGAAATGCGTACACTTAAAAAAAACAGTAAGACACTGATCCGTTACAAATCAATAAATTATAATCCGGATTTTTCGGAAAATATATTTTCTTTCAACCGTTTACGACGTAAATGAGCTTATTCCGGATTTCATTTTAAACCTAAAGTTCGCTAAGAAACACTAAGGTTCCCGGTTTTTCAGAAAAACAAGAGTGATAAAATGCTGACGTTAAGACTTGCTTTCCGGAATTTGCTGCGGCACAAAAGCCGGTCATTACTTTGTGGTCTGAGCATGATGGGCGCATATGTCCTCTTTTCAATTTCACTCGGATTCAGTGACGGTAGTTATGGAGGTTTAATCCGGATGCTGACAGATACACACTCCGGACATGTTCAAATCCATCAAAAGGATTATCTGGAGGCACCGTCGCTTTTTCGTAATTTCAAACTTACTGCAGAAATAAAAAATCAGCTCACAGCTCATCCGGAAGTCCTGGCCTGGACTCCGAGGATTTTTTCCGCCGCCCTAATTTTCAGAGAAAACAAATCAACAATCGCACGTCTCATGGCAATCGATCCTGAACGTGAAGCGCAGGTGACAACCATGCGTGAAAAAGTACAGTCAGGAGTTTATCTGACAGAGGCGGTTGGAGTGACAAATCCAATTTTACTGGGTCTGCAGTTGCAAAAGCTGATTCAGGCCAAGCTGGGTGACGAACTGATTTTCATTGGTCAAGGTGCGGACGGTTCGATTGCCAATGATTTGTTCACTGTAGTCGGCATTGTTGGTAAAAGTTCAACCGATGCAGAAGCCCGCCGCATTTACATGACATTGGAAAGTGCACAGGAATTTTTGTCACTGGGAGAGCGGATACATGAAGTCACCCTGCGTTTGCAGAATTATGCAAAAGCACGTAGTGCTGCAGTAAATCTGCAGGAAATTCTTAATAATGAGCAACTGGATGTGCAGCCCTGGCAGGTTGTGGAAGAACAATTTTACAAGGCGATGCAGGCGGACCAACAAGGAAATTGGATAACCCAGGCAGTGATTATGCTGATAGTAGGTTTGGTTGTTTTGATTACAGTGCTGGTGAATGTCTTTGAGCGTCGACATGAATATGGGCTGTTGCTGGCGCTTGGCACACCACCGGTTTTTATTTTCCGTTCAGTTATTGTTGAGATGACGATGTTAAGCAGTCTCAGTGTTTTTGTGGGTTTATTTTTTTCTTTTAGTCTGAATTTGTATTTTTCGGTGGAAGGAATTGCAATTGAACCACCGATGGAATATGGAGGAGTTTTGTTCAGTGACATCATCAGTGAGGTCTCTTTGTTTGTCCTGTTTGTACCAGCAGTATTTACAATTGCTGTGGCTTTTGTCGTGGCATTTTTTCCGGCGGCTAAGTCTGCACTTGCGGTACCGATTGAAGCAATGCGGGGGAATTGAGATGCTCTGGAAACTTGCCTGGCGTAATCTTTGGCGAAACCGAATGCGCACCTGGCTTTCTGCACTGGTGATTGCGATCGGTCTTGTGGCGCTGATATTCTTAGATACCATGATGGTTGGAATGAATACGAACATGGTAAAAAACGCGACTGACTCTTTGATGGGCCACGCACAAATGCATGCACTTGGTTTTCGGGATGAGCATGAAGTTAACTTAACTATTAATAATCTGGATGAATCACTGGTGCAGTTGAGAGAACATCCTGACCTGACTTTCTTGAGTCAGCGTGTGTTGACTCAAGCAATGCTTTCTTCTTCGGGAGGTGGCGAACCGGTTTTTACGTTGGGAATTGATCCAGCAGAAGAGCAGCTGCTTTCCAAATTCGATGAGGCAATAATTGAGGGTGAATATCTTGACTCTGTTTCCGCTAATAAGATGATTCTCGGTTGGAAAGTTGCGGAAAAATTGGAGTTGGTTCTGGGGGACCGTTTGGTGTTGACTGCAGTTGATGCAGAGTCCAGCGAAATGGCGCAGGTTTTGTTCCGTCTGAGTGGAATTTTTAAAACTGGTGAAGAGCAAATGGACGGATCTATGGTGCTGGTGCCGCGTCAGACTTTGCAGAAAATGCTCAAACTGGAGGGCCGGATTCACCAAATCGCTTTGCGTTACAAGAACTTGACGCAGGAAGGAATTCCGCTGCGGCCGTTGACTAAACCTGCTGAATCTTCAGGAAATGAACTGTTGCTGTGGACTGAACTAATGCCGTCGCTTTATATGATTACTCAAATGACAGACCTCTCCATGGCAATCATGGGCATTATTTTGTTCCTCATTATCGCTCTTGGAGTGACAAATACTTTGTTGATGGGACTCTACGAAAGGATGTTTGAATTCGGTATAATAAAATCAATCGGAACGACACCTTGGCAGTCAGCGCGTTTGATGCTTTATGAGGCAGTTTGCTTAGGTTTTTTAAGCATTGTTGTCGGGCTGATTCTCGCTGTTTTTGTGATTGCCATCTTTGCGTTTTACGGTATTGATTATACTGGGATTGAATTTTCAGGAGTTACATTTCAGGAAAAAATATATCCTTCATTTAAATGGGAAAGGTTGGTCATTTATCCATTTTTGAGCATGGGATTTACTTTACTGGCTGCAGTCTATCCGGCGTTTAAACTCTGGTACATGTTACCGATTGAAGCTCTACGAAAACGAAAATTATAATAATTATGTGCTTATGGCAGAAATTGTAATTAAAACGAAGAATCTGGATAAATCATTTGGTTCAGGAGAAACGGAGATTCATGCGCTCAGGGATGTAAATCTGGAAATAATGCGCGGTGACTTCGCGGCTATTGTAGGACCGTCCGGATCAGGCAAGACTACTTTGCTTAATATCTTATGCGGTCTTGACACAGTCAGTTCCGGAGAAATACAGGTTTCCGGACGTTCACTGCAGTCAATGAGCGGTAGTGAATTGGCGAAATTCCGACGTGAACATATAGGACTTGTTTTTCAGGCCTATAATCTGATCCCGGTTTTGACTGTGCTCGAAAATATTGAATATGTAATGTTGCTGCAAAATGTACCTTCCGCGGAGCGTAAAGAGCGGGTACGAAAATTTCTAACGGAAGTCGGTCTGGAAGGTAAAGAGAACAGGTTTCCTGCAGAACTTTCCGGAGGTCAGCAGCAGCGTGTCGCTATTGCGCGGGCCATGGTTTCTCATCCTGACATTATTCTGGCTGATGAACCAACCGCAAATCTGGATTCAGCAACAGGTGCTCAACTTCTTGAGATGATGCGGAGGTTCAATGAAGAGTTAAACATGACATTTGTTTTTTCCACTCACGATCCGCAAATTATGGAACGCTCCAAACGCATGGTAACGCTGACAGACGGCCGGATTGTCTCGGATGAACTCAAATAAGCCCTCTTTCGCAAATAACATAGTCAATCCTGCTTTGCGGATTTTTTTGCAGCTTCTGCTTTACGGACTTGTTTTGGTTCCGCAGACTTCAGCGCTTGAATATTCTCTCAGCACAAAAAGTTTAATTGCTGCCCAAAAGTCCTCACAAATTACGAGCAACTTTTTCTTTAACCGTATCCGCGCCCAAACTGAATTTGAATTTTCGGAAAATTGCATAACTGAACTTGATTATGAATTGTTTCCGTCCTGGATTGATTCTGCAATGCTCTCCAGTAATATCGCGATCAAAAACTCGAACAGCAGAATTTACAGAATTGCTGACCTGAATCATTCCCTCACAAAAATTCCTGACAGCTCGGACTCTGCAGAACATTGGCAACTGGAGCAAAATCTTGACCGGGCCTTGCTGCGTTGTCAGTCAGGAAACTGGGAATATATTCTTGGCCGTCAAGCAGTGAC